>CAIYFD010000001.1 GCA_903925425.1 uncultured Opitutia bacterium
ATCTGGGCATGGCTCATGCCCGCGTTGTGGGTCGCCTGGGTGCCGGCAAACCGCTCCAGCTGCCGGGTGCGCGCGGCGGTGATTCGTCCGGCCATGGCCGCCGAGGATTCGCCGGGCTGTTCGGAACGCAGTTCGGCCAAGGTCAAGGGCGGCGCCTCGACGTGGAGATCGAGCCGGTCGAGCAACGGGCCGCTGAGCCGGGCGCGGTAACGCTGAATCTGGGAAGGGGTGCAGCGGCATTCGCGCCGGCCGTGGCCGAGATAACCGCAGGGGCAGGGGTTCATGGCCGCCACCAGCAGGAAAGAGCAGGGCAGGGTGACCTTGCCGGCGCTCCGCGAAAGGGTGACCTCCCCGTCCTCCAGCGGCTGGCGCAGGACCTCGAGGGCGGAGCGGTTGAACTCGGGGAGTTCGTCGAGGAAAAGCACGCCCTGGTGCGCGAGTGAGATTTCACCCGGGCCGGGAATCGTTCCGCCCCCGATCAAGCCCACGTTGGAAATCGTGTGGTGCGGGCTGCGAAACGGCCGGACGGCCCACGTGAGGTCGCCGTTGAGGGTGCGTCCCGCGGCCGAGTGAATGCTCAGGATTTCCAGGTACTCCCCGGCCGTGGCCGGCGGCATGATTGTGGGAATCCGTTTTGCGATCATCGATTTTCCCGCCCCGGGCGGACCGATGAGCAGGAGGTTGTGGTTCCCGGCCACGGCGATTTCGACCGCCCGCCGCACGGAGTGCTGGCCTTTGATTTCCGCGAAATCCACCGCGGCGGCCGCGGCATCCGGCCTGGCGGTTCGCCTGAGGTCCGCGACCACCCGGGGCAGGGGGCGCTCCCCGCTCAGGAAGCGGAAGGCCGCGTCGAGGGTCGGCGCGGCATACACCTCGACGCCCTCCACCAGCGCCGCCTCGACCGCGGAGACCGGCGGGAGCAGCAGGCCGCGTTTCCCGAGACGTCGGGCCAGCCGGGCCATGGCCAGCGCCCCACGCACCGGCCGGACGGTGCCCGAGAGTCCCAGTTCCCCGGCGATGATGAAATCACCGATGGTCTCCGTGTGGAGCTGCGCCGAGGAATGCAGCAGGCCGAGCGCGATCGGGAGATCGTAGATGGGGCCTTCCTTGCGGATGTCGGCCGGGGCGAGATTGATCGTCATGCGCGCGCGGGGCATCTCGAAGCCGCTGTTGTTTACGGCGGACGTGACCCGGTCGCGGGATTCGCGGACCGCAGCGTCGGGCAGGCCGACGAGCAGGATGCAGGGTTCGCCGCTCTCCCCAGTGTTGCATTCGACATGGACGGCGGCGGCATCGATGCCCTGGAGGGCGGCGGAGGTGATCGTGGCGAGCATATAGCCCTGAAACGCAAAAACGGGACCCAATCTTTCACCCAATCTGCATCCGGGATGAAAATTCTTCTGATTTAATGATTTGCCGGGCGGGGTCGCCCGGGCATGGTCGCCCTCTCGACGCGCTGACGCATGATCCTTGGTCTTACGGGAGGTTTCGGGTGCGGTAAATCCACCGCGGCCCGCCTGTTCGAGCGCCTCGGCTTCCGTTACCTCGATTCGGACGCCTTGGTGCGAGAACACGTCTACGCGCGTCCGGATATCCTCGCGGCGCTACGGGCCCGGTTCGGCCCGGATGCGATCCTGCCTGATGGCACCGTCAACCGTGTCCACATCGGCGCGATTGTCTTTGGCGACGACACGGAGCGGCTCTGGCTCGAGGACCTGACCCATCCGCAGCTGTTTGCGATCTGGCGTGAACGCCTCGATTCCGATCCGGACGGGCGCTGGCTGATCGAGGTACCGCTCCTCTTCGAGAAACACTTGGAGAATTGGTTTGATTTCACCATCTGCGTCGCCTGTTCTCCCGCTCAGCAACTGGCCCGGCTGGAGCAGCGCGGAATGGAACGAGCGCTCGCCGAGCGGAGAATTTCCAAGCAACTGCCCCTCGGGCGTAAAACTGAGCTGTCCCATTATGTATTGCTGAACGACGGATCTGCGGAATTCCTCGAACAACAGGTCGCGCACCTGGTTCGAAGTCTTTCCGTCAACGCCTGATCCGCGGGTCTGGGGCCGGTCCGTTTCCTGGCCACCTGCACTTTCCCTGTCCCTTTCCCTTTTATCATCCATGTCACTGCCCCCGAAAAACGAGAGCGACGATTCCAGTCCGGCCGACAAGGCCAAGACAGTCCGCAAGCCGCGCACGACCCGTGCCCCGCGCGGTCCGCGCAAGCCCGCGGCGCCGTCCGCGGCCGCTCCCGCGCCGTCGGCTCCTCCGCCCCAAGCCGTGGCTCCCGCGCCCGTGCGCGAGACCTTTGTGCCCGCGGCACCGGCCCCCGAGCCGCAGGGCTCCGGCGGCGCGCCGGATCGCCCGTCCGAGGGTCGGGGCAACGATTCCGCTCCTGCCTCCGGCGGTGACCATCAGGGCCAGTCCGGCGGACCGCAGGGCGGCCAGGCCAACGAGGGCCAGCAGGGCGGCGGTGATTGGGGCGGCGGCCAGGATCGTGGTGGCTTTTGGAAACGCAACCGGCGCGACAAACGCGGCAAACGCGGCAAGTTTGGCGGTGGTGGCGGTGGCGGCGGCTGGCAGCAGGGTGGTGGTGGCGGCGGCGGGCAAGGCGGCGGAGGTCACTCCCCGCATCCGCAGCAGCCGCGTTCGCCCGAGAACGCCCCGGTGTTTGGAGCGCTGCCGGATGAGGCCCGCTTCGCCGAGGTCGCTGCGCTCGAGCAGCTGGCCAACGAGGTTTCAAGCGGGAAGGGCGAGGTGATTTTCCTCGATGAGCTCTACGCACTGCATCTGGCCGAGCTCACCGCGTTCGCGAAGAAACTCGGTGTGACCTTCGAGGGCGCGCCCGCCAAGCGCATCCTGCTCACGCAAATCTTTGCCCACGCCGCCGCGGCCAAGACCGAGATCCGCGACCGCGGCTGGATCGACCAGACCGACAAGGGCAACCACGGGTTCATCGTCCACAAGCACGTCAATTACCGGCTTTATCCCGAGGATCCCTACCTCCCTGAGGTCCTCATCCGCCACTACGGCCTGAAGCGCGGTCACCAGGTGGAGGTCATCGTGCAGGCCCCCAAGGGCGACGAACGCTGCCCGTCCGTCGTGCGCGTTGTCTCCGTCATGGGCATGAAGCCCGGCGACATCGAGCGCGTCACGCCCTTCGAGGAACTCGTGCCGTATTACCCGCTCAAGCGAATTCTCCTTGAGGCAACGGAGATTCACAAGGACGTCTCGATGCGCGCGGTCGACCTGCTCACCCCGATCGGCTTCGGCCAGCGCGGTCTGATCGTCGCCCCGCCGCGCACCGGCAAGACCGTCCTCCTCCAGAACATCGCGAACTCGATCTCGAACAACTTTCCGGAGGTGACCCTGATCCTCCTCCTGATCGACGAGCGCCCCGAGGAGGTCACCGACTTCCGCCGCCACACCCAGGGCGAGGTCGTCAGCTCGACCTTTGACGAGGCGCCCGAGAACCACATCCACTGCGCCGAGATGGTGGGCGAGAAGGCTCGCCGCCTCGTTGAGCAGGGGAAACACGTTGTCATCCTGCTCGACTCGATCACCCGCCTGGCCCGCGCCTACAACGCGCTGGCCTCGAATCAGGGCAAGATCATGTCCGGCGGCCTCGAGGCCACCGCCCTGCAGAAGCCGAAACGCTTCTTCGGCGCGGCCCGCAATATCGAGGGCGGCGGCAGCCTGACCATCATGGGCA
>CAIYFD010000002.1 GCA_903925425.1 uncultured Opitutia bacterium
ACCCGCTGGCGCTGGCCGCCGGACAGGGCCGCGGGCCGGCGCTTCAGGTAAGGCCCGAGGCCAAGCAGCTGCGCGGCCGCGTTCACACGGACCTCGATCTCTGCCGGCGGCAGGTTGCGCTGGCGCAGGCCGAACGCGAGGTTGTCGAACACCGTCATGTGCGGGTAGAGCGCGTAGTTCTGGAAAACCATCGCGAGGTCGCGGTCCTTCGGCGGTACGCCGTTCACGACCTTGCCGTCGATGCTGACGGTGCCGCCCGAGATTTCCTCGAGCCCGGCGACGAGCCGCAACGTGGTGGACTTGCCGCAGCCGGAGGGTCCGACCAACACCATGAACTCGCGGTCCTCGACCGTGAGATTGATCCCGTTGACGGCGCGAACGCCTGGTCCGCTTTTCTCCCCGTACACCTTCACGAGATTTTCGATAACAACGCGGGCCATGCGGTGTGGCGAAAATCAAGCGCCCGGACCGCGAGTCAACCGGATTGGCGTAAAAAAATGTTTGCACGCCCGGTCCCTCGTGTGCGTTGTCGAATCACCCCGTTGGTTGGCAGTCCAGCCAGCTCAAAGTCCCCACGCTCGATTCTCTCCCATGTCCGATAAGACTACCCAATACTGGGCGCCGCTGACGTTCGATCTCACGCTTCCCCAAGTTCAGAAAATTGAGGCTGTGCGACGGACGCGCGGCCTGAGGAGTGTCAGTGAGGTCGTTCGTTTGGCTATCGCCGAGTTCGACATCAGCACGTACGCCGCCCGTCGGCCGCGTCATCGCCAGATCTCCGTGCGTCTCGATCCCGAGCTGCGCGATAAACTCCGTCGCCACGCCAAGAAGAAGAACGTGAGCATCGGGGAACTGCTGCGCGTGGCGCTCGAGACCCTGCCGACCAAGGCCAAAAAGTCACGGAAGTGACCCGGGGACCCGGCTGACCGCCGGCTCCGGGAGTCGAACGAGTTGCCGACCCGTTGCGGGCCGGAGGGAGCTACGTCCACCATGGTCCGCCGGGCTTGCATTTCAGGAACGGCCCCCTTTGGTTTGCCGCTCTTTGCCTATGAGCCTGCCTCCTGCGCCACTTTCCACTTGGTCCCGCGCCATCGCGCCTTCGCCCACGCTCGCCGTCGACGCGAAGGCCAAGGCCCTGCAGGCCGCTGGTGAGGACGTCTGCAGTTTTGCCGCCGGTGAACCTGACTTCGACACGCCGGCGCACATCAAGGACGCCTGCGCGGCCGCCCTGCAGGCCGGCCGGACTAAATACGGTCCCACGCCCGGGATGGAACCCCTGCGCCAGGCGATCGTCGCGCTCTATGCGGCGGAGTATAATCTCACCGTCACCCCGGCCCAGGTCGTCGTCTCCCCTGGCGGCAAGTTCTCCTGCTACCTCGGAATCCTGGCCGTGTGCTCGCCGGGCGACGAGGTCATCGTGCCCGCGCCCTTCTGGGTCAGCTACCCGGAAATGGTGAAACTCGCCGGGGCCGTGCCGAAGATCGTGCTCTGCGACGACCGCGCGGGTTTCAAACTCACGCCAGCGCAGCTCGAGGCCGCGATCACGCCGCGCACCCGCCTGCTCATCCTGAACTCGCCGTCCAACCCGACCGGCGCCGTCTACACGCGCGCCGAGCTGGCCGACCTCACCGCAGTCGCGGTGAAACACAACCTCTACATCCTCTCCGACGAGATGTACGAGCATCTCGTCTATGACGGGGCCAAGCCAACCTGCGTGGCGACGCTTTCACCCGAGGCGCTGGCCCGCACCATCATCGTCGCCGGCTTCTCCAAGACCTACGCAATGACCGGCTGGCGCATCGGCACGCTCGTCGCCCCCGCGCCGATCGCGAAGGCAGTCAGCGAGCTGCAGAGCCAGATGACGTCGAACGTCACGAGCTTCGCGCAGTACGGCGCGCTCGCCGCCCTTCAGGAAAAGGAAAAGACCACCGCCGCGCTGGCCGTGATGATGACGGCCTTCGACCGCCGGCGGAAACACCTGCACGCCGAGCTGAACAAGATCCCCGGGGTCACCTGTCTCCTGGCGCAAGGCGCATTCTATCTCTTTCCCAACATCTCCAGCTTCGGCCTCAAGGATGTGGAATTTTGCAGCCGCCTGCTCGAAGAAGAGAAGGTGGCAGCCGTCCCCGGCTCGGCCTTCGGCGCCGAGGGCTACCTGCGCCTGAGCTATGCGACGTC
>CAIYFD010000003.1 GCA_903925425.1 uncultured Opitutia bacterium
AGAGAAGGATGTGAGCGACATTTCCCAAGGAGCGGTGGCGGCGGCAAATTTCCAGAACGATGTCGTGGATGGAGCGCGCGACCTCGTGGATTTCTTCCCGGTGTTTGTCGATGTGGGCGAAGCGCTGCGGGTGCTGCGCGACGGCCCGTCGGTGACGGTGCGCCTGCGGCAGGCGGACGGCGCGGTGAACTTTGCCTATACGAACGCGGGGCGGGATCACGCGACCGCGCACTGGAAGGAGCTGCCGACGAACGGATATGGCGATGCCTTTGACCGGTTGCCGGGAGCGGCGGAGACTCATCGCGTCACGGCCGAGGGAGCGGTGCTGTCGACGGCGTTTCTGGACGGCGTGCGCGATCGCGGCTGGGGCGTGCTGTTGGTCGAGGGTCGCTCGCCCTCGGTGGCCCCGCTGGTTCTACAGGTGGAGCGGAACGGACTGGTGGTGGCGGAGACACAGCTCGAAATGCGCCTGAGCAACGTGGAGGATATGTTCCGTCACGTGGACCTGACGAAGGTGCCGCGGGAGTACGAAGGCGAGGAACCGGTCTTGCCCGAGGAAGCGATGCCTGACCGCAAGGGCGACCCGGGCGAGGCCTGGCCGGATGCGGCGACGAACGGGAAGTATTTTGTCTTTGTGCACGGTTACGCCGTGGACGCCCAGCGGGCCCGCGGCTGGCAGAGCGAAATGTTCAAGCGCCTCCATGTGCTCGGCAGCCGGGCGCGTTTTGTGGGTGTGACGTGGCACGGGGCGACGGGGCTGCACGTCGGGGACGGTTACCTCGATTATCACAAGTCAGTCTATAATGCGCTGCAGACGGGAGACGCATTAAACGATGCGCTGAAAGACCTCACGAAGGGTGCTGAGGTGACGGTGGCCGCGCACAGTTTGGGCAACGGCGTGGTGGGACAGGCGATCCAGTACGGCAGCTTCCGGCCGACGCACTACATCATGATCAACGCGGCGCTGGCGGTCGAAGCCTATGATCCGGGGAGTGTGTCGGAGGCGGAGAGGCGGGACATGCTGGAGTCGGATTGGATGCCGTACGATCAACGGCTCAACGCGGGAAATTGGTTCAGGCTCTTCCTGAATTCGTCGGACGAGCGCCGAAAACTAACCTGGCAGGGCCGGTATGAAGAGTTGGCCCAACTGACCGACCTGCACCATTTCTATTCCTCCGGCGAAGAAGTGTTGAAGAACGCCGAGGGCGTGCATGTGCCGTCCGTGCTGGGATGGCTCAGCCGTGAACAAGGCGGGGTCATACGAGGAGAGGGGTCCTGGAAAATGCAGGAACTGGCCAAAGGTTTGGCGTTAAATGATTCGTTGGGCGCCGTGTTGCTCTCGCGCCACCAAGCGGGCTGGAGCTTTGAGCTAGGCTGGATGGTTTCATCGGCCGGAGGACATAATACCGGGGTTAATTCCAGGCTGCGGACACCCGACGAGACGAAGGACATTTCTGCCGAGATACTGAAAACGCAGCCGTTCTTTGGGGACTTCAAGGAGCCCGCCCTGACCTCTCCCCAGGCAAATGCCGCATCGATTGCGGCAGCGGAACCGCGAGTGCTTTACGACCTGCTTGCCCGGGCGATCCCGGCGAAGTCCCATGCAGCCGCGGCGAACAAGGTTGGGTCAATTGGACCGAGAAATTATAACATGAACACCGAGGGGCATCCGCCTGAAGTTTTGCCCCTGCCGACCGCAACGGGTAAGTGGGGGCACAGCGATCTAAAGCTGCTTAATTTGCCTCTCAGTCATCCCATGTATTCCGAGATAATCGAAAGAGGAGCGCTACGATGAGAACCGTTATTCTTCTAAACTTAATGCTATCGCTGGTTTCTAGTTTAGCTAGTGCGAGCTCCGTTAGTTTGCTTGTGGTGGATACCGATAACCGGCCGCTGTCTAAGGCCGAAACAAGTGTAAGATTCCATTCTGGGGCAGGTGCAGGTGAGCCGTGGCCTGTGCGGACGGCGATTACAGATACGAGTGGTCGGACCAAGGTGGAGGGAACGACTCCTTTTGGTTTCGATATCTGGGCGAAAAAAGCCGGTTACTATACGGCGACAATTGACGATATTCCGGTGGCGAACGTGGTGGAGAAGACGCTTGTCTTGCGAGCCGTCAAGAACCCCATCGGGCTTTACGCCCGCCGGTTTGGAAACTGGAAAAACAATGAGTCTGTTATTC
The DNA here is from genome assembly GCA_903925425.1 of uncultured Opitutia bacterium. GTDB lineage: Bacteria > Verrucomicrobiota > Verrucomicrobiia > Opitutales > Opitutaceae > CAIYFD01. The sequence continues at coordinate 2,183 of CAIYFD010000003.1, forward strand.
CGG
>CAIYFD010000004.1 GCA_903925425.1 uncultured Opitutia bacterium
GGCCACCAGCGGATGAGGGAAGGGGCCGACCGGGCGCAATGCAGCAGGAGACCGGTCAGCGTTCCGGCTTCCAGCAGGCCCAGCACCAGGTCCGGCCAGGGAAGATCGCGCAGCGTCCGGGCAATGTCCGCCCCGCCGCGGAAAAACGGACCACTCTCGTACGGGGCCAGCCGTTGGACCACCAACTCGAAACCGGGCAGGATCCCGATCAATTGCCGCACGAGGACCTTGGAGGAGAGAACTAGGTCAGAGCTGAACATCGTGCCGTCGTAGGTCGTCGGGAAATTCCGCGAGAAAAGCAGGTAGAGCGCCGTGTAGCTCGTGGCCGTGACCAGCGGAGCCAGGTTGGCCCGCCGCCGGTGCGTCCCGCCGGAAGCGGGGTGCACCCGCGACAGGAGCAGGAAGGCTGGCAGGAGCAGCACGAAGATCTCGTGCATCAGGCAGGCCAGGAGGAAAAATACGCCCGTTAAAACCCCCGTCCAAAACGTGGGCCGGTCCAGGTGGGATTGATGGAAGTGGAGCGCGATCAGCCCGGCGCAAAATCCGATCCAATCGATTGGGTAGGAAAGGATCGGGTAAAAGGTCTGCGGAACCTGCAGGGCGCCTAGGATGAAGAACGCCAGGGTTGCGCCCCAAGCCGGGCTGCGGACCACGCGGGCCCACAGCCAGCCCGCCAGCCCGATCTGGAAAAAAAGCGCGCCGGCCCGCAGCAGGCTGAAGAGCCACGGCTCGCGGATTTCGTAGAGGCGGGTCAGCGCGTAGCCGAACATCGGGGTGGCATAATAAAAGCGCGCTTGGCTGATGGCATTCTCGGTCGACCAGCCCGCGCTGCTGTCGGCATCGGCGATCTCCTGAAAGGCGACATCGTCGGTCGTGGCCAGCCGGACGGGAGTCGTGCGGATCCAGAAATGGAGGAACCCCAGGGCGAACACCGCGGCGAGAACGATCCAGATCCGGCGCGGCAACGCGGCGCGTACTTCGGTCGGAGGGGACAAAATCACAGGTGGTTCAAACGGCCGGAGCGTCGTCGCGCTGGCGTTGGACGACGGCCGGCGTGCCGTGGCTGATCGATCCCGGGGGCAGGTCCTTGGTCACGACCGCGCCGGCGCCGACGATGCAGCTGTCGCCGATGGTCACGCCGCCCAGCACCGTCACGCCCGCGCCGAGCCAGACGTCGCGGCCGATCTTGGTGGGCAGCGGGATGTCCGGCTGCGAGCGGATCAGCGTGCCCATCGGCGGCACGGTGTGGTTGGAGGAAAGGATGCGGCAGTGCATCGAGAGCAGCGTGTGGTCGCCGATCTCCACGCCGCCATGGCCGTAGATCACGGCGTGGGGTCCCACGAAGACGTTCGTCCCGATCCGGATCGAGCCGCCCCAGGCGTCGAGGATCACGCCGTCCTCCAATTGGAGGTCGGGCCCGCAACGAATCGAGCCGGCGCCGGCCAAACCCCAGCCGCGGGAGGCGCGGACCGCGGGCCCGAGCCGGGCCTTGCCGCCAAGGCTGACACCCTGGCGGAGCAACCGCCAGCGCCGCACCGCTTGTATCAGGGATCTGAGCATCGAGTTCATGGGAGGGCGTCTGGAGTCTAGGCCGGTTTCACGTCGCTTTCACGGACGAAAAGCACGTTCGCGTACTTCAGCCGGAGCTCCCAGTTCACCGGCTCGTAGATCCCGTGCAGGCAGAAACCGAGCGGGATGAGGAAGTCGCGGATGGCCTCGAACGAAGAGTGCCAGTCCGCCGGCGACTCGAACGTGACCTCGGATAGCACGGCATCGATCGCGCCGCGCTGGAACAGGCCCGTCCCGCCCTGCAGCACGGCGAGATCGTGCCCCTCGGTGTCGGTCTTGATGAAATCAATCCGCGCCAGACCAAGGCGCCCGGCGACGCCGTCGAGCGTGTCCATGGCGATCGGCTCGGAGCTGCCGGTTCCGGGTGCGCTGGGATCGGCCACGCGGTTGGTTTCCGAGTTGGGGCCGTGTTGCAGCGTGGCGGGGCCGGCTTCCCGGCCGAGCGCGATGGCCTCGACATGCACGTGGGGATCGCCCGCCACGCGGGCGGCCAAGGCGGAAAACGTCTCGCGGGCGGGCTCGAACGCGAAAATGCGGGCAGGCGCCGGGAATGACTGCGCGAGCCGGACGCTGACGTCGCCGCGGTTGGCGCCGACGTCGCAAAGCACGGGGGCCGTCCGGCCGTGGAGGAAACGTTGCAAGTCGGCGAGCCAGTCGGTGCCTGGCGCCGGCGGTCTCCGGCGATGGATCTCGTAGCCGAGGAGGGCGGCGGTGCGCTTGAGCAGGATCTTCATCAGGTTGCCGGGGTGGATTGCGCGCGCTGGCGGCGCCGGCGCTGCCACCGGACCAGGGTGAGGGCGGGCACGAAAAAACGCAGGAGGCGCACCGGGGTGCTTCCGCCGAGCGGCGGGTGGAAGCCGAGGGACCGGCAGAGCGCGATTCCGCGACGCGCGGCGGTTTCGTCCCCTAGGATCGCCAGCTCGCCGGCGGCCGCCTCGGCCGCCTCGGCCAGGATGGGTCGGGCCTCGGTGGGCAGCGGTCCCGCGGCATACGACTCGAGCGTCAGCAGGCGGCAGCGCCAGTTCCTGAGGTAGTTATTGCTGAAACTCTCATCGCGCCGCAGCGACCAGGTCAGCACTTCCGGCACGTGGTGGAAACGCGCCCCGGCACGGGCGAGGCGGATGTGCACGTCCGCATCCTCCCAGATCGCGAGCCGCTCGTCGCAGCCGCCAATGGCGGCCCAGGACGATTTCCGGATGATGCTGTTGTTCATCCCCATCGCGGTGCGGAGCAGATGCCCGAAGGGAGCCTGGGCGATTTTCGCGGGATCGAAACGCCAGGGGATCATGACTCTCCGGGTATCCTCGTCGATCCAGTCGGCGTTGCATGAGACGACGTCGTGGTGCTCGTCGCACCATGGTCCAAGCTTGAGCAGGAAATCCGGCGCAATCAGGTCGTCGGCGTCATGGAAGTGGAACCACGCGGTGGGCGCCGCGGCGGCGAGCTGGTTGCGGGCGTGGGCCACGCCGCGGTTGGGATTCCCGGTGATGATCTCGAGGCCGAGGCTCCGGGCGACCGCCACCGTGTCGTCGGTGCTGCCGTCGTCATAGGCGAGGACGCCCGCGAACGGCGGGCGCAGGGCGCGCACAGCCTCCATCAGGCGGGGCAGGAAACGCGCCGCGTTGTAGCAGGGCACGAGGAGGGTGACGGGCGGCGGGGTGCTCACGCGGCGGGGATGGAACGGGTGAAGAAAGCGTCCAGCTCGATGAGGGCGAGGTCCTCCCGGCGGTGGGAAATGGGATAGAGTCCGCTCGGCGCAAATCCCCGGGCCGCCAGCCATCCGGCCAGTTCCGGATAGAGCGGAGCGTCCTGATAGATTGGCTGCACCGCCGCCTCGGTGAGGACGGCATGCGTGCAGCCCAGGACTTCCGTGGCGCCCTGCAGAACCGCGAGGTCGTGTCCCTGGGTGTCGGTCTTCAGGAGGACCCGGCGCGGTCGCCCGCCGGCGATCCCGGGCCAGACATTGTCCAGGGTGCGGATCTCGACGGTCTCGGTTTTTTCCTCTGCGACCAAGCCCGCGAAGCGCTGCCGGCCGAGCGCATTCATGGGATGGAGGGAGCTGAACGTGTCGTTGCGAAACACCTGCAGGCCCAAGATGCCGGCGGTGGCGCCCAAGGCGCAGGGCAGGATCATCCAGTCCGGGTCACGGCTGGCTTCCCCCTTCAGCTGGCCCTGGAGGGACGACTGGGGCTCGAAGGAAACAATCCGGCCTTGGAATCCCAACCGGCGCACGAGCCGGGCGAACTGGCCGCGGTTCGCCCCGACGTCGAGCACGAGGTCGATGTGATGCAGCTGGAGCAGGTTCCGCAGGTGGGCCTGCATCGCGGGCTGCGGCAGACTGTCGTCCCAGAGCACGGGATCGGGCTGCAGGCGCAGCGATTCATGCAGGCTCCGCATTTCGGCGAGCACGGGATCGCCGCTGTGGTGCAGAAGCTCGAAGCCGCCCTGACGGAGCAGTTGCCGGATAAGTTGCTTCATGCCGTTTCAGGATTCCGTCGCGAGGAAGGGGCGCAGGACGCTCGTCAGCCGGTCCAGATCGGCGGGCCGGTCGAAGTCCACCATGGCCCAAGCGGCGGTCAGGCCGGCGGCCTGCGCGAGGCGGGCGTAGATGGGCTGGCGATGTCCGGGCGGAAAAAGCTCCACCAAGCGGCCGCCAGGAGGAGCGAAGGCGAGTTGGGCGAAACCGGCCCCGTGCGGGCCGGCCACGACGGCGGCGGAAGCGAAAAGCCGGGCCTGATCGGCCGGGGGCAATCGGCTCAGGACGACTTTTTCGAATTTCGGGAAGTGGCGCAGGATTTCATCTTCCCACGCGAGATGGCGGACCCGCGCGTCGGCCCGGCTTACCCAAAGCCAGCGCGTGGGGGCGCCGGGATTGATCCGCACAAGACTGCGCAGCGCGGCAACATTCCAAGGGGTCGGCTGGTAATCGCGGAGCGGCAGGTTGGAAAAGAGGAGTTGCTCGCAGCGATGGTGGGCGAGCCCGCCGAGCCACCGGATTTTTTCGCGCGGCACGCCGGCCAGGTCCAGCCATCCGGCGCGCACGTCGTCCCGTTCGCCGCCGATCAGCACGTGATCCACGGCGGCCAGCTGCGCCCGGGCGAGCCAGAGGCGGGGCAGGGACTCGTGGAGAAAATGGTAGAAGCCCTGGCCGTCGAGGGTGGCGAGACTGAGCGATAACCCCGGCAGCGGTTGCGCCGGGGGCAGGCGGACGGCGCCGAGCAGCGGGTGCGCGAGCGCCGGGGTGAGCCAGGTGCGCACGGACTCGGCTACGGCCTGCCGGGTGACGGGGCAGTAAACGACCCCATCGGTGCCGGCGATGCCCGCGTCGGTGAGACTGTACAGCCGCTTGGGCTCGGCACAGGCGTGTCCGCCATCGCGGTAGCGCGGCCCATCCCCGAGCTGTTCCCACGCCGGCTCCTGCCCGAGCAGGGCGTGGGGCGCGGCATAGCGCTGGGCCGTGCCCGGCTCCTCGTGGACCAGCCCGGCGAAATGCTCGGCCCGGTGCACGCCCTGCGCCTGCGCGTCGGTGCGCCCGTGGAAAATCTCGGCGCAGGGAGCGATCCGCCAGGGACCTTGGCCGAGCCAGCGGTTCAGTTGGCGACGGACGAAGGTGCTGCGATCGGCGGACATGGTGAGAATGGGGTTCAGGAGCCGGGCCCGCGCCAACCCTGGACCGGACTGGCGGGGAACAATTCGGCAGGCGGGCCCGAGATCACGCGCTGAATCTCGGCATCGGTCAGGCGAAAGACGAGCACAGCCTGCGCCACTTGGCCGTCCGGCGTGCGGTGGCGCAGGAACGAGCAAAGCCTTGCGACCAGCAGGCCGTGGCGCTCGATGAAATCCGGATCGGTGGGCGATCCGGTCGGTTGGGCGCGGAGCTCCTGGTAGCGTTTCTCATAGGCCGCGGTCCACGGGCCGAAGGCCTGTGGTGTGCCGGTCTGCAGGTTGGTGACGCAGACGTAGAACGTGCCGCCGCGCAGGCGACGGGTGAAATCCTCCGTCGGCCGGAAATAACCGTCGAGCTGGATGGCATTGACGCGGTGGATGGCAGGATCGGCGGTGCCGGAGTAGAGCAGATAGTTGGGCGGTTGCGTTTCCGCGTCCTTCCCTGGCTGCGCCGCGTTGGCGACGTCATTGAGTTCTCCGCCCCAGTCATAGGAACTGCCGACCAGCCAGTGCCAGCCGTTGGCCGTGCCGCCGCCGAGGAAATTCGTGTACGCAAGTTCGTCCGGGTGGGCCAGCCCCGCGCTGATCGCCGCCGTGGGCAGTGCGAGGCCGAGCCCGAGCCAGTAGAGGAGGCGCTGGCGGGATTTCCATTTTACCGCCGCGCCGGCGAGAATGCAGAGCGCGGGATAGATGGGCAGCAGATGACGGATGCCGAGGTTGAGCTTGCTCGCGACCGAGGCGGAAAAATAAACCGCCACCAGCGCGACGAGCGGCAGGGTTTGCCACGCTAGGGTGCGCCGGTCGCGCGCCGAATAGATCGCGGCCAGCCCCAGCGCCACGAGCACGAGAAAACCGGGGGTGGACTTGATCAGGAACGCCGTGGGAAAAAAGAGCCGGAATCCCTCCATGCTGTAGGCGCCGTGGAGAAACACCCCACGGCCCACTCCTAGGTAACGCAGGCCAGCCAGATCGTAGATGAAGGGCTCTGGGAAAAGGTGGAGGGTCCGCAGCCGTGCGGTGGCGCGATACGTGATCGTGCCGGGCCCCAGGCCCTCCCAGTCGAAGCTGAACGCGGGAATCCCGAAGCGAAAGCCGTAGGCGCTCCAGAGGACGACCCAGGCCACCTAAACCCCGGCGATGCCGGCCACGAAGATGGCGCCGAGCCGGCCCCGGAGGCTAGAGCACGAACGCGGCGACGACTCGGACCCCGGGAAGGGCAGCGGTTCTGTCCGCAGGAGCCGGGCGAGCGCGAGCAGCCCCGCCACCGCGGCAAAGACGAGGAAAGAATATTTGGTGAGGATGAGGATCCCGAGGGAGAAGCCGAAGAGCGCGACCCGGCCGAAACTCACTTTCTGCAGGACGCGCCACCAGGCCGCGGTCGCCGCGAGGAGCGTGAGGGCCGAGGCGAGGTCGGTGGTGACGAGCGCGCTATGCGCGAGCAGCACCGGGCTGAGGACAAAGAGGGCCAGGGAGACGAGTGCCCCGGAGTCGCCAAAAAGCGACCGTGACCAGAGCAGTACGCCGAGCCCGAGACCCGCGCTCAGCAGCAGGATCATCGCCCGGGAACGGAAGAGCAGGGCGCCGGCATCGTTGTCCATGCCGTAGAGAAAACGGCGGCCCAGCTCGATGGGGTTTTCCTTTAGTCCGGCCTGCTCCGCAGCGTCCGGGAAGCGCGGTCCGGCCGCCAGCAACGGCAGGGCGGCGAACTTTTGCGCGAGGATCCCGTTGTTCGTGGTCATGCGGTAATCGCCATTGACCCAGTAGCTGAAGCCCGCGGTCAGGTGCCCGGTTTCATCCCACGTGGCGGATTTCCGCCGGGCGAGATCGAGTCCCGCGAGGATGAAACCCAGCAGCAGGGCGCAGGCGACGGACCAGAAATACACCGGCTTCATCGGGCCGGCGACCAACGGGCAAGATCAGGAAACGCGATCGTCAAAGGTGTAGTCGATCAGGGCTGTGCCCTGGTACTCCGGGGGGATTGGCAGGAAACCGTCCGGGGCCGGTCCGGCCGCGACCTGGAGTGACGTCAGGTCCGGGTAGACCCCGAAATGCCGCGACGTGCGGAGGCAGAGACCAATCCGGTAGCCGCCCTCCACGAGATTGATCCGCGGGATCCGCCCTGTGATCCGCAGCTGCCGGCCGGCGGCGAGGGTGCGTGAACCTTCGCCGCGGCGGAGATCGATGACCGCGGACCGGTCGTCGAACGAATTGTGGATGAAGAAGTGAAAGTCGTGGATCAGGGCCTCCTGCCGCGCCCGGAGCGTGAGCGTGAACGTCACGGGCTCGCGGAGGGTCGCCGTCGCGGGCTCGAAGGAGAGCTCCTCGAGGTCCATCTCGTCGCTGAGCTGGCGCCGCGCCTTCCCGGTGCGGACCGCGTTCTTGCGGAGATACTCGGCCACGACGGTCCGGGCCGGCGCGTCCATCGTCAGCTGGCCCGCCTCGAGCAGCAGCCCGCGGGTGCAGAAGTGCTCCACGGCTTTCAGGTTGTGGCTGACAAAGAAAATCGTCTGCCCCCGGCTCTCGACCACGCTCTGCATCCGGCCGAGGCACTTCTGCTGAAAGGCCGCGTCGCCCACCGCGAGCACCTCGTCGACGATCAGGATTTCCGGTTCGAGGTGCGCCGCCACCGCGAAGGCGAGCCGCACGTACATGCCGCTCGAGTAGTGCTTCACCGGCGTGTCGAGGAAACGCTCCACCTCGGCGAAGGCCACGATCTCGTCGAACTTGCGGGTGATCTCCGCGCGCGACATGCCGAGAATCGCTCCGTTGAGGAAGATGTTTTCGCGGCCCGAGAGCTCGGGGTGGAACCCGGTGCCAACCTCGAGGAGCGAGGCCACCCGGCCGCGGATGCCGATTCGGCCGGAGGTCGGCTCGGTGATGCGCGAGAGAACCTTGAGCAGGGTCGACTTCCCCGCGCCGTTGCGCCCGATCACCCCGACCACCTCGCCGCGCTTGATCTCGAAGTTGAGGTCGCGCAGCGCCCAGAAATCCCGCTCGCCACCCGCCGCGCGGTTTCGGCCCAACAGGCCGCGGAGCCGGTGCATCAGCGTGTCGCGCAGCGTGTCGTGGCGCGTGCCGGTGCCCAGCTGGTAGCGCTTGGAAACGCCCTCGACGGAAATGACGGTGTCGGCGGCCATGATCAGATCACGTCGGCAAAGCCGCGCTCGGTGCGGCGGAAGTACCAGAGCCCGCCGAGCAGCAGGCCGAGTCCCATCACCAGCGAGATGAGCAGCCGGGTGGCATCCAGGGGCACCTCCGCCGGCAGCAGGCACCAGCGAAAGCCATCGATCACCCCGGTCATCGGGTTGAGGGCCAGCAGCGCCGCCCGGTTCGGCGCGAATTCAGGCCGGAAGCCGATGGGGGAAAGAAATAACCCGACCTGCAGCAGGAAGGGGACGATGTAGCGGAAATCGCGGAACTTCACCGTCAGAGCCGTCAGCCACAGTCCCGCGCCCAGGGCCACGAGGAGCGCCAGCAGCATCATGGCCGGCAGCAGCAGCCAGTGCCAGTTGGGGTAGATCCCGAACCAGACGCTCAGGATGAGGTAGAGCACGAGCACGACCGCGAAGTCCACGAGCGCCACCGCCAGCGTGGACAGCGGGATGACCAGGCGCGGGAAATAGATCTTCGAGATCAGGTGGGCGTTGCCGACCAGGCTGGCACTCGAGTTGGACAACGCCGCGGAGAACAACTGCCAGGGCAGCACGCCTGAAAGCACGAACAGGGAGAACGGCACCGCGACCTGCTCCTCCATCCGCGCGACCTTGCCGAAGATCAGCGTGAAGATCCCGGTCGTCACGATCGGCTGCACCAGCGCCCAGATGACTCCGAGCACTGTCTGCTTGTAGCGGACCTTGACGTCGCGCCAGGCGAGGAAGCCGAGCAGTTCACGGTAACGCCAGACATCGCGCCAGTAGTGCGCCTCGCTCCGGCCGGACTCGATCACGAGGGTCGGGAGGTCCGCGTTGAATTCGGCGGGGGCACTCATGCTTGTTTCATCAGTCGGCGATGACCGTGGCAAGCCGGTCCCGGAAGGGCGAATAGGAAAACGTGCGGGCCCGTGCCATGATCGCCTCGGCCGACCACGTGCGGTTCAGGGCGCGGATGGCGGAGGTCGCGATGCCCGCGATGTCGCCGTAGTCGATCAGCACGCCGCTCTCGGGCGTGATCACCTCGGGTACGCCGCCGGCCCGCGCCCCGAGGCACGGCCGGCCGCGCGCCATCGCCTCGAGGAACACCAGACCGAAGCCCTCCTTCTTGCTCGGCAGGGCGAACAGCCGGCACGTGTGCAGTTCGCGCGTCAGGTCGCGATCGCCGACATAACCGAGGAACTGGACCGCGTCGGCCACGCCGTAGCGCGCGGCCAGCGCCTGCAGGCGCGGCACATCATCGCCCCGGCCGACCAGCCGCAGGATGGCGTCGGGGATCCCGAGCCGGATCGCCGGCATGGCCGCGATCATGTCCTCCACGCCCTTGTAGCGGTCGGCGAACGTGAGGCGCGTCACGCAGAGGATCACCGGCGGGCATTCCGCCAGCGGCCGCCCGGCCGTGATCGGGAATTCCGGGTCGAGTGCGTTGGATAGCACCACGGCCCGGCCGGCGGGGAGCGGACAGTGGCGGAGCAGCTCTTGCCGCGTGTAATCGCTCACACAGAGGATTTTTTCCGCGCCTCGCAGCGCCACGCGTTCCGCGAGGCTGAACTTGCGCCAGACCTCGATGCCGTGGGCCACGAGGTAATACTTGAGTTTCGGGTTCAGCTGGCGCGCCGCCCACGCGACGGGCAGCTGGCCGACGTGGCCGCAGATCAGCCGGTCGCAGCCCCGGCTCAGGCGCAGCGCGGCGCGCACGAAGCCGGCCTTGCTGCGGCCGCAGCCCTCGCCCCGCACCACGTTGGCCGCCCCGCAGCGCGCGAGGCCGGCCGGGTCGATCGCCGGATCGTTCAGGGCTAGCAGGCGCACCTGGTCCTCCGCGGGAGACAACGCGCACAGCGCCCGGAGATAGATCTGGAGGATGCGCGGGATGCCGCCCTCGGACGCAAAGATCTCCGGCGCGAGCAGCAGCGTCCGGCCGGGCAGTGACGCGGGGGCCTGGGACGGCGACGTCTCCAGCTCCACGGGACTGGGGGCGGGCGCCGTTGCGACCGTGGTCCGGCGGTTGAGGAAGTTGATCAACACCGCCAGGCTCCAGACCCGGGACCATTCGCGCGTGTCGTTCTTGTCCTGGTAACCGCTCCAGAAGTTCTGGACCGCCGGCGTGGAGAACATGCCACTCTGCTGGATGCTCGCCCGGGTGAAGGTATCCTGCAGGAACGGCTTGAGTTCGTTCCGCATCCAGATCGGAAAGGGCAGGGTGAACCCCTGCTTGCGCCGCTTCGCGAGACCCGGAGGCAGCAGGTCGGCGAGTGCGCCGGCCAGCGCCGACTTGGGATGATGCGGGGTGTCCTTGAAGGCCGCCGGCTGCCGCCAGAGCCATTCCACCAGCGGCCGGTCGATGAAGGGCACACGCAGCTCGATCGAATGTGCCATGCTCATTACGTCGCTGTCGCGGAGCAGCACGTCGGCCATGTAGGTGCGAAGTTCCCAGGCGCTGACCTGCTCGAAGGGCCCCGCGCCCGTCAACTCGCGGTCGAGGTTGGCCAGCTCGGGATGGAATGGTCCGCCGCCGGCGTTGATGCGCCGCACATCCGGGTCGAGGAGCGCCTGCCGTGCCGGCTCGTCAAACACCCGGCGCTGCAGTGCGTTCAGGTTGCCGAGCATGGAACCGTACTCGAGGAAGTCCGCCAGCTTCCGGCGGCGGGTGTCACCCCGCCGGAGTTTTTTGATCACGGTCCGGCGCAGGAATACAGGCATCCGCCGCCACATCCCGATCCAGCCGGCGAGCTTCGGCACCGCGACGAACGAGGGATAACCCCCGAAGAGCTCGTCGCCGCCCAGTCCGGACAGCGCGACCGTGACCCCGCCGGCCCGGGCTGCCTCGCTCGCGTAGTAGGTATTGATGCCGTCGCCGGTCGGCTGGTCCATGCGCCGCAGGATCCGGTCGAGGTCCGTCGCGACGCGCGCCCCCGTGAGCACGCTGGCGTGATGCTCGGCGCCGAAATGCCTGGCCGTCGCCTCGGCCGCATCCGCCTCGGAGTAGGCCTCCTCGCCGAAGCCGATCGAGAAGGTCCGCAGCTTCGCGCCGCCGACCTTCGTCATCAGCCCGACCACCGCGGCGGAATCGAGCCCACCCGAGAGGAAGGCGCCCACCGGGACGTCCGCCAGCACATGCGCGCGGATCGTGTCCTCCAGCCGGGAACGCAGCTCGTGGGTAAATTCCTCCGGTGTGGCGCAAACGGGATCGTCGGTCCGGCGCTCCGCAAAACTCCAGTAGGCGGCGACCGTTAGGTGGCCTCCGCGCCAGTGCGCGCATTCGCCGGGCCGCAGGCTTCGGATGCCGCGGTAGAGCGTGCGCGGCGCCGGCACCGCGAACCACGAGAGGTAGTCCGCAACCGCCACGGGGTCGGGATCGGCGGGGCATTCACCGGACGCGAGCAGGGCGTTGATCTCCGAGGCGAACACGAGGCCGTCCTGGGGTTTCTCGTGAAAATAGAGCGGCTTGATGCCGAACGGGTCGCGGGCGAGGAAGAGGCTTTGCTCGGTGCGGTCCCAGACCGCGAACGCGAACATGCCGCGCAGCCGCGGCAGGCAGCCCTTGCCCCAGGCCGCAAAGGCTGCGAGCAGCACCTCGGTGTCGCATTGGGTGCGGAAGCTGTAGCCGCGCCCCGCGAGCTCCGCCTTCAGCGCCGCGAAGTTGTAGATCGCGCCGTTGAAAACGATCCGGTACCGCCCGTCGGGCGTGACCATCGGCTGGTGGCCGTTGGCGGGATCGAAGATCGCCAGCCGCCGCATGCCGATCGTCGCGGGACCGTCCGTGTCGAGGCCGCCGTCGTCCGGACCGCGATGCAGCATGGCGTCGCCCATGCGGCCGACCGCAGCCGCGCGCGTTGCGGCGGAGAGATTTGGACTGATGATGCCGGCTATGCCGCACATGGGCTGGAATCGGGAAAGCTTCGCCCCGTCACTTCCGGTCGGAAGATGACGCGGTCAGGGGAGGGATCGGAGGCATCCAAACGGAAAACCGCCCGGGGCGGGCCCCGGGCGGCTACGAGTAACGTCACCGGCAAATGGTAGTGCAATCCCTTTGCGGCAAGGGGTTTTGCGTATTCGGGTGGCGTTCACGAGCAGATGCTGCGGGCGACCTCGGCGGACTGGGCGGCGGAGACCAGCCGGGCGACAAGGAACAGGCCGAAATCGACTGCGGTGCCGGCGCCGCGCGAGGTGATGAGGCGGCCGTCCTCGACGACGCGTTCGTCGGCGCGGAGGGCGGTCAATTCCGCCGCCGTGGAGGGGTGGGCCGTGTACTTCCGGCCGGCGAGCAGGCCGGCGTCGTGCAGCACGAGCGGTGCGGCGCAGATCGCGGCGAGCCAGCGGCCGGCCGCGGCGTGGCGGCGCACGATCGCCGCGACGCGCGGATCGGCCCGGAGGAGTTTCACGCCCGGTCCGCCGGGGAGAAAAACGCAGTCGAAGTCGGCGTGCTCGACCGCGGCGAGGGGAGTGTCGGCGTGCAGCGTGAGGCCGCCACGGCCCGTGACATGGATGCCAGGAGCGAGGGCGGCGATGGTGACCTCAACCCCCGCGCGGCGCAGCAAGTCGATCGGGGTGACGGCCTCAATCTCTTCAAAACCCTCCGCGAGGATCACGAGAACGTTGGGCATGAGCGAACCAACCATGAAACGAGCGTGTGGCCACCGAAATTTACAGGGAGGATTGGACCACGGATTTCACGGATTACACGGATGGATTGTGGGTAGGGCTGCCTCGACGAGGCGGCCGCGATGACGATCCGAGTACAGGATCGTTTTGTCTGCCCTCACTCCAGCCACCCGCCCGTCTCCTGCAGCGCCTTTATGCCAGGGAGAGCCCGAGTGTGTTTCGCTATTCCGCGCCGACTCCTTGGGCGTGGACTGCTGATCGCTACAGCAGGCCCGGGCAAATCCAGCGGACCCCTTGCTGACGGGCCTTGAGAAATTAATCCGTGAAATCCGTGCAATCCGTGGTTCAAATCTCCGGCTCATCCCATGAATCGTCTTCTCATCCTTGGTTGTGGCTATGTCGGTTCCGCGGTCGCGTGGCGCGCGGTGGACGAGGGGCGGGAGGTCACGGCGGTGACGCGGAATCCGGAGAGGGCGGCGGCGTTGGCGGCGACGGGCGTGCATGCGGTGGTGGCGGATCTGGCAGAGTCCGACTGGCACGGGCAGGTCGGGCGCGAATTTGAGACGGTCCTGAATTGCGTTGGCTCCGGTGGCAGCGGGATGGAGGGATACCGGCGCAGCTATCTCGAGGGCATGAAATCGGTCCTCGTCTGGGCGCGGAGCGCGGCGGTCGGCACGCTCGTCTATACGAGCAGCACCTCGGTGTACGCGCAGGACGCTGGCGTGCGGGTGGATGAGTCCATGCCGGCGGAGGGCCGCAACGAAACGGCGCAGATCCTGGTCGAGACCGAAAAGCTGCTGCGGAACGCGCCGGCCGCCGAGCGGGCTAACCTCCGCCGCTGGTTCATCCTGCGGCTGGCGGGCATCTACGGCCCAGAACGGCACTCTCTCCTCGATGCCATCCGGATCGGCTATACCTCGTTGCCCGGCACCGGCGGGCACCGGCTGAATCTCGCCCATCGCGACGACATCGTGGACGCGATCTTTGCGTGCTTCGATGCGTCGCCAGCCGTGTATGACCAAGTCTTCAATGTCGCTGACGACGCGCCGGCGACCAAGCACGAGGTCGCCGTTTGGCTCGCGTCCCAACTGGGTAAAACCGCTCCGGTTCTGGCCGGCGGTCTCGCGCCCGGCCGGAGTGCGGCCGTGCCCGACCGGATCATCGCCAATGGACGGATCAAGGAAGCGCTCGGCTGGAGTCCGGTGCATCCGACCTTCCGCGAGGGGTACGCGGAGATCCTCCAGCAGGAGTCGCCGCAAAAAGGCGCAGAAGGCGCATAAACGGAACGAACCTCGGGTATTTTTTCCACAGAGGCACAGCGATCGGACGTTTGGGGGTGCGGAATCCGAACCAAATTCTTGAGGCGTGAGCTCCGTGCCTCTGGGACTCTGTGGCAAAAATTCCGGGGCATCTTTTGGCGCCTTCTGCGCCTTTTTTCGGCCAACCTTCCGGGTGCGGTTGGCTTGCTGCTGAAGCCTGAAATCAGACTCGATTCGATTTCCCGATGCTCTGAGTCTCGCTGCCACCAACCCCGTTATGCCGCGCCGCCCCCGCAAGTCTTCCGCCTCCTTTCGTCTCGCCCAGCGCCGCTGGCAGGAGCTTGGCGTGGATGTCGAGGCGGCGTTGCGCACGCTTTCCCGCATCCCGATCTCACTGCAGTGCTGGCAGGGCGACGATGTCCGGGGTTTCGAGGGCGGCGGTGACGCGATGGGCGGCGGGCTCGCCGTCACCGGGGCGTATCCCGGCCGGGCGCGGACGCCCGCCGAGCTGCGCACGGATCTTGAGGTGGCGCTCTCGCTCCTGCCGGGCAAACACCGCCTGAACCTGCATGCGATTTACGGCGACTTCGGCGACAACCCGCCGGACCGCGACGCGATTGAGCCGGAACATTTTTCCAACTGGATCTCCTGGGCGAAGCGCCAGGGGCTCGGGCTTGACTTCAACCCGACCTGTTTCGCGCATCCGTTCGCGGAGGATGGGTTCACGCTCTCCCATCCCGATGCCCGCATCCGCGCCTTCTGGATTGAGCACTGCCGGCGCGCCCGCTTCATCGGGGCGGTGATGGGGAAGGCGCTCGGCACGCCGTGCGTGACGAATGTCTGGATCCCCGACGGCTTCAAGGACACGCCCGCCGACCGCGCGACGCCGCGCCTGCGGCTGGCGAAGTCACTGGATGCGGTGTTCGCCGAGAAATTTTCCGAGCGCCACAACCTCGACGCCGTCGAGCCAAAGCTTTTCGGCATTGGCGCGGAGAGCTGCACGGTCGGCTCGCACGAGTTCTACCTCGGGTACGCGATCACGCGGAAAAAGCTGATCTGTCTCGATGCGGGTCATTACCACCCGACCGAATCGATCGCCGACAAACTCAGCGCCGTGCTGCCGTTCGTGCCGGGCCTGCTGCTCCACGTGAGCCGCGGCGTGCGTTGGGACAGTGACCATGTGGTGACGCAGACCGATGAGCTGATGGCCATCGCGCGCGAGGTCGTGGCCAATGGCTACCTCGGCAAAGTCCACCTCGGCCTCGACTACTTCGACGCCTCGATCAACCGCGTGGCCGCTTGGGTGATCGGCACCCGCAGCCTGCGCCGCGCTCTTCTCTGGGCGCTGCTCGAGCCCCCGGCGATCCGTGAGTCCGAGCGAATCGGGGACACGACCGCGCGGCTGGCCTGGCAGGAAGAGATGAAGGCGCTGCCGTTTGCCCCGGTCTGGGAGCAATTCTGTGAGTCAGAGGGCGTACCGGCCGGCCCGGAGTGGCTCGATGCCGTCCGCCGCCATGAGAGGGAAGTGCTGCCGAACCGGTAGGGTGCGACGGGCTTGGCGCGCCAGATTGGAATCGTCGGTTCCGGTCTGTTCTGAGCCGAAGGTTTATCGGGTAGGCAGGCGCTGCGGACGAACCGGGTAGAAAGAAAATGCGTCTTCCTCGCGATCAAGTGAAAGATTGAGACGGTTTTCTGCGTTATGGGGGTATGGCTCACTCCTTGTCTGGATCATTGCCACCGATTCACGTCGTCCGCGGTCAGCGCGTCATCCTGGATGCGGACCTGGCCGAGCTCTACGAGGTCCCGACCAAGGTATTTAATCAGACCATCCTGAGGAACGCGGGACGGTTCCCCCGGGACTTCGCTTTTCGGCTTACGCGTGAGGAGGTTGCAAACTTGAGGTCACAAATTGTGACCTCAAGTTCGCCCGGGCCCGGGAATGAAGCCGCCTTTCATGGTGGCAGACGGTACCTTCCCTGGGCCTTCACCGAACACGGCGCGATCATGGCCGCCACGCTCCTCCGCAGCTTGAGGGCCGTGACGATGAGCGTGTACGTGGTCCGTGCCTTCGTCCGGCTTCGCGAGGAAGTCCTCGACCAGGCAGCGATCCGTGAAACCCTCGCGCGTCACGGCCAACATCTCCGCGAGCACGACGCGGTGCTGCAGGAAGTTGTCGATCACCTTCGGCCCCTGCTGAGTCCGCCCGAGGCGCCGCCGAAACCGCGGATCGGCTTCTATCCCGACAAGGATTGAGGAAATCCACAAAACTCGGCCTGACCCCATTGGTTCGGCCCACCGATTCGGATCCGTGCTTAACTGCGCCCAACCCCTTTTTGCCGGCCTCTAACGGCCGTCCCAAGTGAAGCTTCCTCCGGGCGGCAAGGTCACATCGCGGGTGGTGTTTCCGTAGTGCAACCGCGTCACCCCGCCGCTCGCCGGTGCCCGAAGAGTGGCGCTGGCCAGGCGGCCGTCCCGCCATGCCACGTCGACCTCAAAGCCGCCGCGGGCACGGAGGCCCGTGATGCTCCCGGTCGGCCAAGCCTGGGGCAGGGAGGGCAGGAGCTCGATTTCGAAGGCCGGGGCCCCGGACGGTTCCGCGCGCTCCGGCGCGAGCGGGAGGTGCGACTGCACCAACATCTCCGCAATGGCCGCGGTGCCGCCGAAATTGCCGTCGATCTGGA
Source organism: uncultured Opitutia bacterium (assembly GCA_903925425.1). Taxonomy (GTDB): domain Bacteria; phylum Verrucomicrobiota; class Verrucomicrobiia; order Opitutales; family Opitutaceae; genus CAIYFD01. The sequence continues at coordinate 16,927 of CAIYFD010000004.1, forward strand.
AAGGCGGATGGGCGTCGAAGAGATTTGCATAGGTGCGCGTCGGGCTGAGCAGCGCGTGGAGAATCTTGTAGGCGCGCTCGGGCTCGTGGAGCCGCGTCCAGAGGTTGAGCCGCCACGCGATGGCCCAGCCCGTGGAAATGTCGCCCCGCGTCTCGAGGGTCTTCTTCACCGCCTCGGCGAGCTGCGGGGTGTCGCGCAGGGTGATCTGGTTGCTGGGGTAGGCACCGTAGAGATGGGAGACGTGGCGATGCTGCTGTTCGGGGGCGCCGGCGTCCCAATCCTCGAGCCATTCCTGCAACTGGCCCTGTTGGCCAATCTGGTAGGGCGGCAGCCGGTCGCGGGTCGTGCGGACCTCGGCCGCGAAGGTGGGATCGACGCCGAGGATGCGCGCGGCGGCGATGCAGGCGTCGAAAAGGTCGCGGAGGATCGCGATGTCCATCGTGGGACCGGCGGCCAGGGCGACATTCCCGCCGCCCGCGGGACCACCCGCGGTGGGGCGATGATGGGCATTTTCGGGCGACAGGGACGGGCTCGTGACCAGCCAGCCGTGCGATTTCTCCTCGACCAGGCTCTCGAGGAAAAATTCCGCCGCACCCTTCATCAGCGGGTAGGCCCGCTCCAGCCAGGCGCGGTCACCGGTGTAGAGATAGTTTTGCCAGAGCTGGACCGAAAGCCACGCCCCGCCGGTGGGCCACGTCCCATACTGCGCGCCATCGATCGGCCCGGTGGCGCGCCAGAGGTCGGTGTTGTGATGCGTGACCCAGCCCCGGGTCACGCCGTACTGCTCGCGCGCGAGGCGCGCCCCGGTTTCGGAAAGGTCCCGGACCATCGCCAGCAGCGGCTCGGCGGTTTCCGCGAGGTTGGTGCTCGCGGCGGGCCAGTAGTTCATCTCCGTGTTGATGTTGATCGTGTACTTGCTGCCCCACGGCGGGTTCAGGCTGTCGTTCCAGATGCCCTGCAGGTTGGCGGGCTGCGAGCCCGGGCGTGACGAACCGAGCAGCAGGTAGCGGCCGTACTGGAAATAGAGTTCGGCCAGGCCGGGATCCTCCGTGGCTGGCGACTGGAGCACGCGCTCGTCGGTCGGGAGCTTTTCCGCCGCCGCGTTGTGCCCCAGGTCCAGCGCCACGCGGCGGAAGAGCCGCTGATGCTCGGCGACGGCGCGGCTGCGCAGGTCGTCGTAAGATTTCCCCCGGAGGGCGGCCAGGGTCTGCTGGGTCAGGGCCGTCGGATCGCCGCTGACATCGTCATAACGCCGGTAGCTGGTGGCCGCCGTGAGGGCGATCGTCACGGACGAGGCCCCGCTGACATGGAGCTGGTTGTCGCTGGCGGTGACCTGTCCGCCCGTGGCCGAGACCTCCGCCCGGCATTCGAAACGCAACGCGCCCTTGATGCCGGCCGAGTCGCCGTTTTGCCCGGAGAGGACCAGCGTGTTGCCCCCCTCGGTGCGGAAGGTGGAGCGCTGCGGGGAGAGGAATGACAGCGTGAAGTCCAGCGTGCCACCGGTCGCGCCGAGGCGCACGATGATCGCCTGGTCCGGGACGGAGGCGAAGACCTCGCGGACATGGCGGACGTTGCCGATCCGGAACTCCGTGCGCGCGACGGCCGTGTCGAGGTCGAGCTCCCGCCGGTAGTTGGTCGCCGCGGCGCCGCCCGCCAGGGTGATCATGAGATCGCCGACGGTCTGGTAGGGCATCTGCGTGCGCGGGATGGCCAGGAATTTCTGCCCCACCAGCGCCTGCGCGGCCTGGTTCTGACCCTCCGCGAGGAGGCGGCGGATCTCCGGCAGGGCGGCCTTCGCCTCGGGATTGACCGGATTGTAGGGTCCGCCGGCCCAGAGGGTGTCCTCGTTGATCTGAATCCGCTCCTGCGCGATCCCGCCGAACACCATGCCACCCA
>CAIYFD010000005.1 GCA_903925425.1 uncultured Opitutia bacterium
GAGCCGAGGCAATCTCGGTCTTGAGTCCCGCCACCCGCGTCGTCGACTGCGCCTGCTGGGCGGCGTCGAGTTGCTTCGAAAGGAGATCCCGCGCCGCCGAGCGGCTCCCATTCTCCGCGGCGAGCAGCAACCACGCGTACGCCTCGACCGGATTGGCCGTCAGGCCGCCCCGCCCCTCCGCGAGCATGATCCCATAATTGTTCTGCGCGGGCGCGTAGTTCTGCCGGGCCGCGGTGAGATACCAGCGGGCCGCCGCCGTCTCGTCGACGTCAGATCCGCGCCCGTCCTCCAGCAACAAGGCCAGATTGTACTGCGCACGGACGTAACCGCGATCGGCCGCCTGGCGATACCAGCGCTGGGCCTGGGCCTCATCCTTGCTCACGCCGTTGCCCGTCTCGTACGCCAGCGCGAGATTGTACTGGGCCTCGGGGAGGCCCTTCTCCGCGGCCTGCCGGAACCAGAGTGCAGCCTCAAAGTAGTCGCGCACGGTGCCCAGACCGTTCGCGTACATGTTGCCGGTGTTGAACTGGGCGGGACCGAAACCCTGCTGGGCGGCCTTCAGGTAACTCTTGAAGGCGGCGGCGAGGTCGGCGGGCTGGCCCCGCCCGAGCTCGGCCATGAGCCCGAGATTGAACTGGGCGGGCGCATAACCGCGGCTCGCCGCCAAATTATAGTACTTAAGCGCCTGGGCGTAGTCCTGCGGCACGCCCTGCCCGTTGGCGTAGGCGTTGCCCAGCGTCGTCAACGCCTCGGTGTCGCCCAGGTCGGCGCGCATGGTGAGGGCGCTCAAATCAGCGGGGACCGGGGTTTGCGCACGCAGGACCAAGGGCGCGGGCCCGAGGGCCACCAATGCAGCCAGCAGCATCGCGCACCGCTTGGGACTCAGGTAAAACTCACCGGGGGTTTTGCAGGCGCTCTTCAATTTCCGGGATTAAGGTTAAAAGAAATACCAGCGCAAGTAGGCATAAGATACCCACGAACTCCACTTCCAGTATCTTTGAGGGTGAAAAACTACCCAGTCGCCTGGCCGGCAACTGCCGTCCCTCGCCTGTGGGATGCCCCCGGAGCCGGACCTATTCCGCCCGGCGCGGAGCACCGCGGGTTCAGGGTTGGGAGCTCAGGGTTCAGGGTTAAGGTTCGAAAATCAGAGTCAGGAGCTCGAACTCAGAACCCTAACTCCAAACTCAGAACTGGGTCACCGTCAGGCGACCCGGCACGGCAGCAGCGCGGCGTCCTGCATCCCGTGGATGATCTTCTTGTCGGGGGGGCAGAAGGTGGCCAAGGCCCCGGAAAGCCGCGCCTCGCCCTGAACAATCGCATAGTACGGACATAGCCGAAGCCGGCCCGCCCGCACCGCCATGGTGGCCGCCTCCCCGGCCCGGGCCGGCGGCTGGTAGAGAGGATGCTCCAGCCGGCGCGGCTTGCGGTAGCTTTGCAGGATATGCAGGTTGGCCGGCGCCAGTTCCACCGCCCGGTTGATCCCGGCCTGCCATTCCTCCCGGGAGCAGTCGCTGCCCAGCACAACGCTGCGTGCGCCCCAGGCGGTCTCATGGAACCCGCTGATCTTGATAATAAAATCGCGTTCCTTCTGCGAAGCCGCGGCCAGATCGCGCCAGTCCGAAAGCGCCCGCCCCCCCGCCCGCGGGCCGTCCAGCACGGCACCCGGCGGCAGCGGCGCGCTGTCCATGATCCAGGTCGGCGGGATAATCCGACGCAGCCGGCCCAAGGTCGCCGCCGACAATGCCTCCGCCCAGAAATCCTGCAGCCGGTGATGATGGAAAAGCGCGAAACCCAGCTTCTCCTCTTGGAGCGGCCGCATTGGCGGCGTCACCGCCACCTCCCCGGCCGCCCAAGCTTCCAGGATGTAGGGCGCGGAGCGGATGTTCGGGAGGTCGAACAGCTCAAAAAACCGGTAGACGATGTCGATCTTCTCCGGGTTGCCCTCGATGTCGAAGCAGAGGCCGCTGCCGAGCGGGAAAAGGTCATCGGGGTGCACACAGTGCACCCGTTTGCCCGCCAACTGCAGCTGCTGGGCCAGCCATTCCATCTCGGGCCGGTAGGTCGCGGCCTCGTCGCTGACCACGAGCGCGATCAGCGGGTTGCGCAGGTCCTTGCGGACGGCGCTGACCGCGGCATGGAAATTCAGAATCATCGCGTCGCCGGATCCGAGGATCCCGTCGCCCGCGTAGAGCCGGTTGAGGTAGGCGGTCAGGCCGATGCCGCCCGGCACCGAGTCCAGTTCCGTCATCACGAAACCCTCGTCCGTGAGCAGCAGGTCGGGGCGGAGCACGGCGGGGATCGCGCCCCGGTTGCGCGCATCGCGGGCGTGCGCGATCAACGCGGCGGGCTTGCCGCGATCGAGGTACTCGGCAACCCAGGGGGCGAGCAGCGGCTTGTTGCGCAGGAGGTTTTTCCCGGCCACGGAACGCGAGTAAAGGGTCTCCAGCGCGGCATGGAACTCGAGGCAGGCGGTGCCGATCTCTTTCAGCTCGACCGCCTGCTCGGCCGTGAGCGGCCACGCCTCGGGCGAAAGCTGCCAGGTCTTGTCCTCGAACAACGGCTGTCCCGCCAGAGCGGCGCGGATATTTTCGTAGGACAACGACATGGAGAAAACGGACACAGTGAAAGCAAGCGCCGTCGACGCAAGTCGACCGTAGGGCGGGCTAAGGATAACGCCCCGGCCAGGATTCGAGCCCGGAAACCCTGAACCCAAAAACCTGAACTCTGAACCGATGGAGAAATGACCCGCGTTCGCGGGTCATTCCTCCATCTGGATATCCTTGTTCCGATGCCGCGGGGAACCGGCACGGAGCCAAGCGTAGATGAAGCGGTCGAGGTCGCCGTCGAGCACACCCTGCGTGTCGCTCGTGCTGATGCCGGTGCGCAGGTCCTTCACCATCTGGTAGGGCTGGAGCACGTAGCTGCGGATCTGGCTGCCGAAGCCGATTTCGCCCTTCTCGCCGTAGAACCGCTCCATCTCGCTGCGCTGCTCGTCCAGGCGGCGCTCGTAGATGCGGGCCTTGAGCACCTGCATGGCGGCGGCCTTGTTCTTGATCTGGGAACGTTCGTTTTGGCAGACGACGACGATACCGGTGGGTCCGTGGGTGAGGCGCACGGCAGAGTCGGTGGTGTTAACGCCCTGTCCGCCCTTGCCGGAGGAGCGGTAGACATCGACGCGGATGTCGGTGTCGTTGAGCTCGACATCGATGTCCTCGGTGAGCTCGGCGATCACATCCACCGCGCAGAACGAAGTGTGCCGGCGCTTGTTGGCGTCGAAGGGGCTGATGCGCACGAGGCGGTGCACGCCGCGCTCGGCCTTGACGTAGCCGTAGGCGTTCTCGCCCTTGATCAGGATGGTGGCCTTGCTGATGCCGGCCTGGTCGCCGGGCTGCACGTCCTGCACCTCGAGGGAAAACCCGCGCCGCTCGGCCCAGCGGGTGTACATGCGGAACATGAGGTCGGCCCAGTCGTTCGCCTCGGTGCCGCCGGCACCGGACTGGATGGAGAGGATGGCGTTGTTCTTGTCGAACTGCCCGGTGAGGAACGAGGAAATCTCGAGCTGGTCGAGCTCCGCCACGAGGGTGTCCACGGTGGACAGGAGTTCCTTCTCGTACATCTCGCGCTCGCCGGCCTCCGCGGACTCCACAAGCTCGAGCATCACTCCGACGTCGTCGGCCTTCTTGTAGTAGGCAACGACGGGCAGGATGGTGCGCTTCAGCGTGTTGAGCTTGGCGATGTGCTTCTGGGCGCGGTCATTGTGGTCCCAGAACCCCGGTGCGCCCATCTCGGCCTCCATCGCCTCGATTTCACGCTGCTTTTGATCGCAGTCAAAGAAACCTCCACAGGTGCCCGGCGCGCCTTTTGATATTCTCGATGTGGTTGAGGGTCTCGGGCAGAATCATGATGAAGGGGTGTTGAAAGCCTCGCCGGGCCATGGTTGCGAGCAGAAATCGGCGCGGCCGAATTATTGGTCGCCAGGCGTTGGTAACGAGTGGCTCGAAGAACCGCCTCTTCAGCGGCGGATTTCACCCACGACCAACCCCCGACGACTCCAGCGCATCACGCGCCGGTCAGCTGCAGCGCCCGGTACGCCTTGGCGTGGGCCTCCTCGAAGAAGGCGGCGTGCTCGGGCTGCTTGATATCCACGTCGTAGGTCGGGACCATCGCCTTCATCCGCGCCCGGCCCTCGGGGGAATTCAGCAGCTGGGGGAAGCAGTTCTTCACCACTTCGAGGACGATGTTCACGCAGACCGACGCACCCGGCGAGGCACCGAGCAAGGCGGAGATGGACTTCTCGGGGTTGGTGATGACCTCGGTACCGTAGTGGACGATGCCGGCCTCGCCGTCGGTTTTCTTGATCGCCTGCACACGGATGCCGGCGTCGATCAGCTTCCAGTCCTCCGCCTTCGCGGCCGGATAGAAAATGTGCATGACCTCCATCCGGTTCTTCATGCTCTGGGTGCCCTGCTGCACGAGGTAGCGGACGAGGGGAATGTTGCTGGCCCCGATCTTGAGCAGCGTCGCGAGATTGTGCGGCTTCACCGAGCCCGGCAGGTCGGTCCAGCTGCCGTGGCGGTGGAGGAACTTGGTCGTCCACGCGGCAAAGGGGCCGAAGAGCAGGGCTTTCTTGCCGTCGAGGGTGCGGGTGTCGAGATGCGGCACCGCCATGGTCGGGGCGGCGTCGAGCGCCTGGCCGTATACCTTGGCGTTGTGCCGCTTGATGATCTCCTCGTTGGTGCAGATCAGCCACTGCCCGCCGATCGGGAAGCCGCCCAGGCCCTTGGCCTCGGCGATGCCGGACTTCTGCAGGAGATGGAGGCTGCCGCCGCCCGCGCCGACGAAGACGAACTTCGCCCGGGTTTGCAGGTTCTGCCCCGTCTTGCGGTTGTTGATGGTGACGTCCCAGCCGTCCGGGCGCTTCCTGAGATCGGTGACGCGATGACTGGCGGCGACCGAGCAACCCTCCTGGCGGTCCAGCCACAGGAGCAGCTTGCGGGCGATGTTGCCGAAATTCACGTCGGTGCCGCCGTCCATCCTCGTTGCGGCCACCGGCATCTCCGCCCGGCTTTCCATGAGCAGCGGCGCCCAGCCGCCGATGGTCTGGCGGTCGGTGCTGTAGGTCATCGAACGGAAGAAGTGGTGGGCCGACATGCCGGCATGGCGCGCCTTGAGAAAATCCACCTGCGTCTGGCCGTGCACAAAACTGAGGTGCGGGATCGGGTTGATGAACTCCCGGGGCTGGTCGATCATCCCTTCCGCGACCGCGTAGGCCCAGAACTGCAGCGACTGCTCGAACTGCTCGAAGATCTCGATGACCTTCCTCACATTCACGCTGCCGTCGGCCTCGGCCTTCGGCGTGTAGCTCAGCTCGCAGATGCCGGCGTGGCCGGTGCCAGCGTTGTTCCAACCGTTGGAGGCCTCTTGGGCGAGGTCGTCGGTCGCCTCGTAAACCTGGATCTTCAGCCGCGGCTCAAGCCGTTTGAGCAGGACGGCCAGGTTGGCCGACATGATACCGCTGCCGACAATGACGACGTCGGGATTTTCGATGGGCTTGGAAGGCTGCATGGAGGAGGGGTCGCTTCTTACTCAGGAGCAGGGATGATAAACGATGCCCTGCAAGTGAACGGCGAGCAGGGCACGGAACGCGGCAAGACTGGGCACAGCATGCAGCGCGGTCAACTGGCTGGCGATGTTGCCCACGGCGGTGCCTTCCAGCGCGTAGGCATGGAGCGGCAGCCCCGCCGCGTCGGCGGTCGCCTGGCAAAGCAGGCGGTTGCGGGCGCCTCCCCCGACCATGAAGATCCGGCGGAATTTCTGCCCGGAGAGCTGCTCGAAGGTCCGCAGCGCGTCCGCGTGGCCGGCCCCGAGCGAGTCACAGATCAGCCGCACATAGCCGGCCACGGTGCGCGGGGGCGCCATCCGATGACGGCGGAGCTGGGCGTCAATCGCCGCGCGCATCGAGGCGGGATGGCCGAAGGCGGGGTCGGCCACATCGAGCAGGCGCGCCGGTCGGGGCAACGCCGCAGCGGTCTTGAGCAGGGCGGACCATGCGCGGTCGTTCCGCGGCTGCACGCCGAAATCCTGCAGGGTCTGCTCGAGGAGCCAGAGCCCGATGACATTGCGGAGGGGGCGGAAACTCCCGTCGCCCATCCGCTCGTTGGCCACGCTGGCCGCGAGGGCCGTGTTCCCAAGGAGCGGCCGGTCATGTTCGAAGCCCACCAGCGACCACGTGCCGGAGCTGATGTAGAGGTCGCCGCCATCGGGCGAGGCCGGCATCGCCGCGTAGGCTGAGGCGGTGTCGTGCCCGGCGACCGCGATCGCCTTCACGCCTGCGAGCTCAGGAAAGTCGCGCACCGGGCCCAGAGTCGTGCCGGCCTTGATCGGCGGTGTGAACCACGCGGCCGGGACATGGAAGTGGTCGAGCGCGGCGCGGGACCAGTCACCGGTGCGCACATCGAGCAGCTGCGTGGTGCTGGCCGCTGAGATCTCGTTCTCCATCCGGCCCGAGAGGAGGAAATTGAAAGAGTCGGGCAGCAGCAGGCAGCGCGCGGCGAGATCCTCGATCGCGGGGCACGCGGCGACGGTCTCCCCAAGCTGCAGGCTGGTGTTGAAGAAAATATTGGGGATGCCCGTGGCCGCATAGATGCGCTCGAGCGCGGCGCGCGTGCGGCCGAGCCGGCGCAGCCCGGGCTGCGTGCGGGCATCGCGGTAAGCGTGGACCGGGAAGACCACCCTGCCCTGCTCGTTCGTCAGGACGTAGTCTACGCCCCACGTGTCGATGCCGACCGAGGCGAGCTTCGGGAAGCGGCGTTTCGCGGCGATCAGTCCGGTGCGGATCTCGTGCCAGAGACCGGGAAGGTCCCAATAGTCGTGCCCGCCTAGCGCGTGGAACGCGTTGGGGAAACGATGCACCTCGGTCAGGATCAAGCGGCTTCCATTCCACGCGCCGACAATCACCCGACCGCTGGTAGCCCCGAGATCGATGGCGGCGCAATGCAGGGTTTTCATGCGGGGCGGAGATAGATGCTCGGAGAGCCCTCCTTGGAAATCTATCAAAAAAGGCCGGATGAATTATGAACCGCGGATTTCACGGATAGCGCGGATGCAACCCGGCGAGGAAAAGCCGCGAAAAAGCGCAGAAACGATCCAAGCATCTGAGCGCGGGAGCACGGCACCACGCAGCCCCCTTCGAGTCGGCCTGAAACAGCGGTGCGAGGACTTTCGTCCCCGCACCGTCTTGAGTCGCATTACTTCTGAACCAGTCTCGGTTTTACCACCAGCTGGCTGCGATCCTGCCAGGACAGCACCGGCATGGTCGGATGGTCCGGACCGAACGTCCGCAGGAGCACCATTTCGGAGTCGCCGGTGTTCTTGATGACAACCTCCTTGGCGGTTTGCGCGGGGATGACGAAGCACCAATTACCCAGATCGCCCGGCTTGAGGGCGCGCGGCGCCGCCGCCACATGCGTCCCCACGGTTCCGACACCGGCGGTGCAGATCATGTCGCTGCCGACCGGGTCCTTCATGCGATACTCCACGCCGGGTTGAATCACCAAGCGTTTCGAAGCCAAAACCTGATGATTGTTGTTCCGACCGAAGGCGCCGTAAATCACCCAGTGATCGGTGACATCCTTGCCGTCCGAGGTCTCGGTATCGAGGATCGGCGTGCACGAGTGCTTCTCGCCATACAGCGGATCGTGCATGTTTTTCCAGTCGAGTGCCTCGTCGGACACAAGGTAGTCGAGCAGCTCGTCCCGATCGAGTTTCGCTTCGGCCTCGCCATCGGTCACGCGCAGACGGGCGGGGATCTCCCGGCCCACCAGGAGACTGCGCGGAATCTTCGGCATGGGCTCATACATGCGATAGCCATCGTCGAGGTACTGGGGCTCGTAGTGCGGGAGGTACGCCGCCGGACCGTGCAGGTTCTGGGTCTTCATGATCATGGCGTTGCCTGGACGCATGTAGAACCAGCGGGCGTGGCCCTTGATCTTCTTCATCGGATCGTTCCATCCCTCCACGCTCAGGTACTTGCGCAGATCCGCCGGACCGAAATCCTGGTGGAGACCGACCGACATGAAGCACTGTTCGTCAAACAGATCGTAATCCGGGATCATCGTCGGCTCGATCCAGTAAGCCTCCTCCTTCACGTCGTGCGTGTGGTGCGGCAGTCGGTTCTTATTGATGAAGAACTTGGAATACCGGAACATTCCGTGCCCCAGCGATTTCAATTTCGGCCCGAGAATGGCATCGGGCACGTGGTGGATGAAGTCCTTCAGCGCGACGAGCTTCTTGCGGCCCGCGACCTCAACCACGATGTAGCAGCGGCCGGAACCATAGTAGCCATGCTGCCGGAGGAAACTCTCCTCCGAGGTGAAGTCCTCGAATCCGAACCAGACCTCGTCCCATTCGAACCCCTGAATGGGGGAACGGTGGGCCGAAATAATCGGGTTGCCGGCGCCCGAGGCGCAGAAGGGGCGGCACATCATGGCGGTATTGGTCGCCAAGGCGCCCCCGCCCTTCTTGATCGTCGCTTCACACAGGGATTGAAGGTCGTCGCCTTCGAGAATCTCGAACGGACGGCCGTACATGTTTTGAACAGTCGTGGTGGGCATCGCGGCTTAGTTCGGAATAATTGAGGGTAGGGATTTCACCGAGGAGTGGTTCACTGGCAGCTCTCCCACCGGCCGGTCTGGGCCGACTTGAGCACGGCATCCGTGACCTTGTCGGTGGCGAGGCCATCCTTGAAGGTCGGGCCAACGGACTTGCCGTCCTCCAGGCCCTTGAGGAAGTCGGCCACCTGGTGCACGAAGGACTCCTCGTAGCCGATCTGCAGTCCGGGCACCCACCAGTGCTTCATGTACGGCTGGTCGCCGTCGGTCACGTGGATGGAGCGCCAGCCGCGCACGTAGCCCGGGTCGCGATGGTCGAACATCTGGAGGCGGTGCAGGTCATGCAGGTCCCAGGAGAGCGAGGCGTGCTCGCCGTTGATCTCAAAGGTGTACAGGGCCTTGTGGCCGCGGGCGTAGCGGGTGGACTCGAAGGTTGCCAGCGAGCCATTGCTGAACCGCGCCAGGAAGGCGGCCGCATCATCGATGCCGACCTTCTGCATCTTGCCGGTCTCGGTGTGCTTGCGCTCCTTGACGAAGGTCTCGGTCATGGCGGTGACCTTGTCGATCGAGCCATTGAGCCAGAGGGCCGTGTCGATGCAGTGCGCGAGCAGGTCGCCCGTCACGCCGGAGCCCGCGACATTGACATCGAGTCGCCAGGTACCGGCGCCGCCCTGCGGAACGTCGGCGTTGATCGTCCAGTCCTGCAGGAACTTCGCGCGGTAGTGGAAGATCTTGCCGAGCTTGCCCTCGTCGATGAGCTGCTTGGCCAAGGCGATGGCGGGAATGCGGCGGTAGTTGTACCAGACCATGTTCGGCACCTTGGCCTTCTCGACGGCGTCCACGATCTGCTGGGCCTCGGCCGCATTGAGCGCGAGGGGCTTTTCGCAGAGAATCATCTTCCCGGCCTTGGCGGCGGCGATGGCGATCTCGGCGTGCAGGTTGTTCGGCGTCGCGATATCGATGATGTCGATATCCTTGCGCTCGATCAGTTTCCTCCAGTCGGTCTCAACGGACTCGTAACCCCAGTTGTCGGCGAAGGCCTTGACCTTCTCGGCGTCGCGGCCGCAGACGGCCTTGAGCACGGGACGGTGCTTGAGGGGGAAGAAGTTATTAACCTGACGATACGCGTTGGAGTGGGTCCGGCCCATGAAGCCGTAACCGACAATGCCGACATTGAGATTTTTCATGAGGTTGGGAGATGTAAGTTTCGGAAATCAGGCGGACCAGCCGTGGTTTTCGCGCACGGAAATCATGCCGCCGAGAATGTCATTCCAAGTCTGCTCCTTGAGCATGACCTCGTTGGTGAACATGCAGCCGTCCCAGCAAATGTGCTTCATCTTCTTGGTGACGGCGCCCTTTTCGTCGCGCAGCCAGTAACCGGCGTCACGGGTGACGTTCAACTTGCCGCGGGGATCGCCGATCTGGCAGTGCTTGCCGGTCTTCTCGTGGCTGCCGGAGCCGTAGGCGGTGCCGTCGTTCTGGGCGACGTGAAAGTCGATCGTCCAGGGGCGGAGGGCGTTGGTCATCTTGACCATCGCCTCGTGGAACGCACCCGGCTCCCAGTGGAACTCGGCGGGGACAATCCGGTGCTGCTCGGCATTCGCGCCGAGGATGTAGAGGTGGGTGTGTGACATGTCGGCCTGGAAGCCGACCGTCCCGGGCATGCCGACGGCCTCGAGGGTCTCGACCATGTACTTCCAGCTGTGCATGCCGCCCCAGCAGATTTCGCCCTCGGCCGCGAGGACCTCACCGTTGTCCTTCGCGATCTTGCCGGCTTCGCGGAAGGTCTGGGCGATCTGGGCGGTATTGCCCTTCGGATCCTTGTCCCAGTCGGTCACGCCGGAGGCGGTGTCGATGCGCACGGCGCCATACGGACGCACCCCGAGTTCCCGGAGCTTCCTGGCCACGCGGATCGTCTTGCGGACGCAGTCAACCAAGCCGGCGCGCTTGGCTTCATCACCCATCGCGGTGCCGAAAAACCAGACGGGGGCGACGATCGAGCCAACCACCAGACCCTTGGACTGGATCTTCGCGGCGAGCGCCTTGATGGCGTCGTCGGAAAGGTCGATATTGATATGGGGATCGTTGAGAAAGAGATCGACGCCGTCGAACTTCACGCCGTTGACCTCCGCCTTCGCGGTAAGGTCCAGCATCGTATCAAGGGAGATATCAGCCTCGGTGCCACCCATGCACTTCTTGCCGACGAGGCCGGGCCACATGGCGTTGTGGAGTTTGGGATAGTTGTTCGCAGACATATTGGGGAAGAACGGTTCCGGTTTTCCGGGTTGTGGTTGTGCGATGCGAGTTTGGGTTCTAGATCAGAACTTGTTCTTACGGCCGGGTGCAGATTCAGGCGTTTGCCCGGCTGAAAAAGAAGTGCGGCCCCCAGCAGGGGGCGAGGCGCAGAAGACCACCGGCTTCCTGAAGGGGGTCTGCAACGAAACTTTTAACGTTGGATTTAACCGTTTTCAGATCGCGCACGGAGAAAGGGAGAGGGGTTGGCTTGATCGCGGGGAAGACTGGTCCCTCGTGGCAAATTGCAGAGGGAGAACGGACTTTGAACAGAGGTGAATGCAGGAAGTTGAGTCAAGCCCCCGGGGGCAGAGCCGTGATAAAAAATGGCCGCAAAATACCACGGATTAGAATTGGGCGCGGTCCCCGCCCCGGCCTGCACCTTCCGCGTTGGCGTAAGCCGGCCAACCGGGCTATTCTTTTCATCATGATTGTAATCCGGCGCCTCGTCGACCGCCAGCGGGCCTACACCGCCATCTTCCTGCCCGGCGAGGAACCCCGGATCTTTCCGACCACGGAGTACGAACACGGCCGGATTCTCCAGATCTACAAACAAGACCGTCCCCACGAGGGAATCATCAACGACTTCTCGGACTTTGGCATCGGTCCGGAGCCAGCGCCCCCGGCCACCGGGGCCCGTTCCCCGCGGCGGCGCACGTGAGCCCATCCTCGTCCGGCGGCGCCTAGACTCGGAGGGTCTAGCAGGATTCAACCCGCTTTCACCCCTGCGGAATCAGCACTTCCTGCTGCAGTCATCAGTTGGCCGTCGTCGGTTCGCCTATCATGGCAACTTGATGCCAATTCACGACAGATAATCCCCAAGAGGGCTTCACCCTCGTCGAAAGCATGATCGTCGTCGTCGTCATCGCCCTCGTGGCCGCCATGGCGATCCCGGCCTTCCGTCCGGTCCGTTTCCGTTCGCAGGACGGGACAATCAAGAACAACATGCGCTCGCTCGCGGCCGCCGCCGACCAGTACTTCCTGGAGCACGGCACGTCGACGGTCGACCTCAACGCGCTCGTGGACTCCGCCGCTTATGTGAGGGCCCTGAACATGGTGCCAACGAGGCCTACCCGCTCAGCTACACTACCCAGGGCAGCCCCTCATCGTCTGCGGCATCGTCGGCGACCGGACGCTGATCTAAATGCAGTAAGCGATGTCGGCTCTTCCACCAACCAGGCCGCGCACAAGGTGCGGCCTGGTTTACGGCCGGGTTGGCGGACACTGAGCGGACCTCGAACAGAGGGGTGCGTAC
>CAIYFD010000006.1 GCA_903925425.1 uncultured Opitutia bacterium
ACCGTGAATGAGTTTGCCCACCTCGCGCGCGTCGCCCCCGACCAACTGCCGCTCATCTACACCGCGGCGCTGTTCTCGGATTCGGCCGATCGCGTCGCGAGCTACCTGATCCAGTACGGCAAGGCCGGCGTGGCCGACCTCACCCTCGCGCTGGGATCGGGCCAGGGCGCGGTCCGGCTGCTCCTCGACCGCCAGGCGCCCGTCAGTCGCACGCCGGCGCCCGACATCGGGGTCATCGCGACGTTCGGCTACCTGCACCCGAAGCTCGCGCTGGCGCTCAAGTGGCTGGCTTTTCTCGCCGGTGCCTTCGGGCTGCTCCGCGGGCTCGACCGGATCCTCTTCACCCCGCTGCCTGGCCTGCCGGCCGGCTTGCCGCGCATGCAGGGCGGCCTGCTCGCGCTGCTGGTTGCCGGCCTGCTCGTGCTCGTCACCGAACCCTACCTGCTCAAGGCGGTCCCACCTTCGGAATTCAAGCTCCGGCTCGTGATGCCCGTGCTCGTCGCCGCCAGCGACACCGCTCCGCTTCCTCCCAACTTAACCCCCACCACCATGGATACCTCCACGCTTCTCTCGATCGGTCTCTTCGCCTGCCTCCAGGTGGGGATGTACCTCATCTGCCTGACGAAGATCCGCGAAATCGAACGCTCGCCCCATCCGACCGCGGTCAAGCTTCGCCTGATGGAGAATGAGGAGAACCTCTTCGACGGCGGGCTCTACCTCGGCATCGCCGGCACCGCCACCGCCCTCGTCCTTCAGGTCCTGCGCGTGATCGAGCCGAACCTCCTCGCCGCGTATTCCTCCAACCTCTTCGGCATCGCCTGCGTCGCCCTCGTCAAGATCCGGCACGTTCGCCCCTACAAGAGCGGTTTGATCCTGCGGGGGGCGGGTGAAACCAAGGCTGCGTCATGAACCGGACCCTGCTGCTGATCCTCTGCGATTTCCTCCTGCTCAATCTCCTCGCGTTGACCCGCTGGGAGAAGGCGGAGCCCGCGCGGCCGGTGCAGCCTCCCGTGCCCCAGCTCGGCGCCAACGCGCAGTCCGCCGACCAGGACCTGCTCACGGCCATGCGGCGCTCGCTGGCCGACGAGCGCGGCCTGCGCGAGCAGACCGCCGCTGAGCTGTCGTCGACGGCCGCCGCCCTTTCCACCCGGGAGCAGGAGCTCACCGCCGCCGAAACCGAGCGGGTCCGCCTCGGCACCAGCCTGGCCCAGACCCAGCAGGCCGCCGCCACTCTGACGCAAAAGGTGGCCGCCGCCACCCAGGAAACCAGCCTGACCAAGGAGGAGGTCGCCCGCCTCCAGAAGGAACTCGAGGCCAAGCGCGCCGAGGCCGACCGCCAGCAGCAGGCGCTCGCCACCCTCGAAAAGCAGCAGACCGAGGCCCGCGCTCGGATCGAGAACCTCAGCGTGGCCGTCAAGGTCGCCGAGCAGGAGAAGGTCCTGCTCAAGGAAACCGCCGACACCTACAAGCAGCAGGCCCAGGCCGAGCGGGTGGAGCGCGAGAAGGTCCAGGCGACCACCATCCAGCTCGCGGCGGGCGTCGGCCAGCTCGCCGAGAAGTCCGCCGATCTCACCCGCGAGATCCGCGACAACCGTCCGATCAACGCGAACGTGCTCTATTCCGATTTCCTCGCGAACCGCGTGAACACCAGCTTCACCGCCATCCGCCCCGGCCTGATCGGCAACGTCACCCGCACGAAGGCCGCGCAGACCGTCCTCGTGACCGACGGCGTGCAGATCTACGCGCTCCTCCACCTCGCCGACTCGCCCTTCTCCTTCATCGAGCCCGGCCTGGAGTGGGATAAGATCGCCGTCGAGTTCACGCGTCCGCCCTCGTACCGCAGTACCGCGGGTTCGTTCGCCTTCCTCTCGCTCGATCCGCGCGTGATCGCGATCCCGGTCAGCGCCGCGCAGGCCGCGGCGCTCGGCGCCAAGGTGTACCAGACCACGCTCGATCCCGTGAAGTTTCCCGATGTCGTGCTCATCAGCAGCAGCGGCAAGGGCTACGGCGAGGTGAGCTTCAAGCTCGATGCCTCGCAGCCGGGTTATGTGCGGGTGGACAACCGGATCGTGAAGCGCCTCTTCGGCGACTACGACCCGACGCGCGGCGACCTCGTGCTCAGCAAGACGGGCGAACTGCTCGGCGTGATGGTGACCAATGACTACTGCGCGCTCGTGAACAACTTCCTCCCCGCGCACTGGGTCAAGACAGGCGACGACCTCCACAACGCCGGCATCGCGGCCGTCCTCAACGATCTCGGCGCCCGCTACCGCGCGCTGCCGTTCCGGCTGCAGTGATGGGGAAGGTAGGGCTGAGGCGGTGCCTCAGCCGGGATCGAATCGATCATCGCGGTTGAGGCACCGCCTCAACCCTACCGCGCTATTGCGCACGTTAATTCCGGCGTCCGCCCTCTGTCCTCCGCCCTCCATCCATCGCACCCCGCCGCGATTGACCGCGCCGGAGACTTTCCATCCTATGGTCCCATGGTTGAGTCACTACGAGTCGAGCTCGGCGCGCGCAGCTACCCGATCACCTTTGGGCCGGATCTGTCCGCGGAGCTGCGGGCCGAGATCGCGCGCCGTCAGGCAGCGGGCCAGCGCGTCGCGGCCGTGACGGATCGCCACGTGGCCACGGCCCAGGCGGCCTGGCTTCGCGCCGTCCTCGGCGATCTGCCTGCGCTGGTCCTCGAGCCGGGCGAGGAAACCAAGTCGCTCGCCGGCCTGGGCCGGGTGCTGGATTTCCTCGCGGCGGAGAATCTCGACCGCGCCGGCGCGCTGGTCGTGATCGGCGGCGGCGTCATGGGTGACCTCGGCGGCTTTGGGGCGGCCTCGTATCTCCGCGGCATCGATTCCCTGCAGGTGCCGACCACGCTGCTCTCGATGGTCGACAGCTCCGTCGGCGGGAAGACCGGCATCAATCTCAAGGCCGGCAAGAACCTCGCCGGCGCGTTTCACCAGCCGCGTGGCGTTTACGTCGCCACCAATCTCCTTGCGACGTTGCCGCCGCGGGAGTTCGCCGCCGGCATGGCCGAGGTGATCAAGTACGGCCTGCTCGGCGATCTCGCGCTCTTCACCGACTTGGAGCGAACGCCGCTCGTCCCGGGTGGCCCCGCGCTTGCCGCCGTCGTGCGGCGCTGCTGCGCGGTGAAGGCCGGCATCGTGGCGGCCGACGAGTTCGAGCGCGCGCAGCAGGGCGGCCGGGCGCTGCTCAACCTCGGGCACACCTTCGGCCATGCGATCGAGCAGGTCGCCGGCTACGGCATTTACCTCCATGGCGAGGCGGTCGCGATCGGGCTTTGCGCCGCCGCGCGGCTGTCGCGTGACCTCGGCCTGATTCCCGCGGCCGACGTGGCGCGGATCGACCGCGTGGTCGCCGCGCACCAGCTGCCCGTCCGCCTGCGCGCGCCGCTCCCGCTGCCCGCCCTGCAGGCCGCGATGGGCCGCGACAAGAAGGTCCGCGCCGGCGTGGCGCGCTTCATCGTCCTTAATGCCCTCGGCCTCGCTGCGATCCACGAAGGTGTGTCGCCCGATGCCGCCGCTGCGGCCTTCCGCGAGGTCGGGGCCGCCTAGACCCACGCGACCATGGCCGCCATCGACGAGGAGATTGTCCGCGAGTACTTCGAGCAGAATGGCTTTTTTGTGCGCCAGGGCCGCAAGTACCAGGTGCAGGCGCGGCGCAAGACGGGTGGCGAGGAGATCGACCTCGTGGTCCTGAATCCCGCGTGGCGCCGCGGCCTCCGCAAGCCCGACTTCTTCCTTTTTCCCAACGAGCTGCCGTTCCTTTCGCGGGCGATCGTCTCGGTCCGCGGCTGGCACACCGATGTCTTCACCCCGGCGATGATGAAGCACAGCCCGGAGATCTTCCGCTTCGTCGAGGAAAACGTGCGCAAGGAGGCCACGCGGCTTTTCCCGGAGAACCCGGGCGACGACACCGCCGGACTCACGCGCATCCTCGTGCTGCCGGCGCTCCCGACCGCCGAGCCGTTCCGCTCGCAGAGCGTGGAGCTGCTCAAGGCCCGCGGCGTCGACGCCATCATTTCTTTCCGCGCGATGCTCCTCGATCTGCTCGACAAGGTGGAGGTCAACCAGAGCTACTCCAAGAGCTCCGTCCTCCAGGTCATGCGCATCCTCAAGAACTACGATCTGCTGAAGGACATGCAGCTCGAGATGTTTTCCGACCGGCCTGCACCCACCCGCAAGCCGCGCGCCTGACGCACCCCTTCCATGGCCACCCAGATCCATCCCACCGCCCTCGTTGAGCCGGGCGCCGAGCTCGGCGCCGATTGCGAGATCCAGGCGTACGCGATCGTGACGAAGCACGTGACCCTCGGCGCGCGCGTCGTGGTGCATCCCTTCGCGGTGCTCGGCGGCGACCCGCAGTACCTGAAGTTCGACCGCGCGACCGCGAGCCGCGTCACAGTCGGGGCCGGCACCGTCATCCGCGAGCATGTCACGATCAACCGCTCGATTCACGCCGGCGGGGCCACGCGGGTGGGGGAGAACTGTTTCCTCATGTCCACGTCGCACATCGCGCACGACTGCGCGGTGGGCAACCAGGTGGTGCTGGCCAACGCGGCGCTGCTCGCCGGGCACGTTGAGGTCGGCGACCACACTTTTTTCGGCGGCGGCGCGGCGGTGCACCAGAACTGCCGGCTCGGCGAGGGCGTGATGGTGGCGGGCCATGCCTCGATCACCCGCGATGTCGCACCCTTCGTGATGGTGGCAGAGCGCGATGACGTCATCGGCCTGAACGCGATCGGCCTGAAGCGCCGCGGTTTCAGCCGGGCGGCCATCGCGGAGCTGAAGGCGGCGTACCACGCGGTGTTCTTCACGCCCGGCAACATCCGCGACATCGCGGCGAAACAACTGTCCGCCCAAGCCTGGGAGTCAGCCGAGACGAGGCATTTCCTGGGCTTTTTTGCGGCGGGCCAGCGCAGCTTCGCGCGCGCGCGCCGGGCGGACGCCGCGGAGGCGGCGGGTGACTGAGGTCGGGTTGTGCGTTGTTGGTTATCTGGGTTCGAACCACGGGATCCCCAATAGCGAATAACCGATAACGAAGAACCAATCGCCCCGGCCATGGCTCCTTCAGAAAAATTCACCTCAGGGCACCTCGCGCTGACCTGCGGCGATCCCGCCGGGGTCGGCCCGGAGATCATCGCCGCCTGGCTGCAGGCGCACGCCGCCGAGGCTGGAAGCGTGGCCGTGATCGGGCCGGCGCGTTGGCTTGCGACGCTCGACACCTCCGCGGCGAAGATCGCGGTGGGCCTGGAGGAATTTACGGCGGAACCGGGCCGGCCAACGGGCGAGGGCGCCCTGGTGGCGTGGGCCGCGATGGAGCGCGCGGCTGCCGGCTGCCGGCTGGGTGAGTTTTCCGCCGTGGTGACGGGCCCCGTGAGCAAGGCGCAGCTGGCGAGGATCGGCTATGGCTTTCCCGGCCAGACGGAGTTTTTTGCGGCCCGCTGGGGCGGGGAACCGGTGATGGCCTTCTGCGGCGGCAAGCTGCGGGTGGCGTTGGCGACGTGGCACGTGCCCCTGATGCAGGTGGCGGCGCTGCTTACGCCGGAGGTGCTCGCGCGTACCGTGGCGGCGGCGGCCGAGTTGGCCCGGGCCGAGGGGATCGCGCAGCC
Source organism: uncultured Opitutia bacterium (assembly GCA_903925425.1). Lineage (GTDB taxonomy): Bacteria > Verrucomicrobiota > Verrucomicrobiia > Opitutales > Opitutaceae > CAIYFD01. The sequence goes on from CAIYFD010000006.1 coordinate 5,627, forward strand.
GCGCATCGCGGTCTGCGGGCTGAATCCCCACGCCGGGGAGGATGGCCTGCTCGGGAATGAGGAGCGCGAGTGGCTCGACCCCGTGCTGGCCGGCCTGCGGGGTGCGTTTCCGGGGCTTTCGGCCTGCCTGCCGGGTGACACGGTTTTCGGCCGGGCGCTGCGCGGCGACTTTGACGTGGTGGTGGCGCTCTATCACGACCAAGGCCTCGGGCCATTGAAGACCATCGACTTTGATGAAGCGGTGAACGTCACGCTCGGTCTGCCCTTCGTGCGGACCAGCCCCGATCATGGGACGGCCTTCGGCATCGCCGGGCGCGGGGTGGCGAGTTCGCGGAGTTTTGCCAATGCCGTCACCGTGGCGCGCCGACTAGTTAACTTGCGGCCGCGGAATGCGGACAAGCACTGAGAATTTGTGACGAATGGGCTCGTTTTTCTGATGCCCAATGTCGGCGCTTGACCATGCTCAAAGTGGCTATGAGCGTGGCGCGAATCTAGCTGCTAGGAATGTTCCTAACCGAGCCCTGTATAACCAACGGAAGAAAAGGATCCCAATGTCCTCACTGAAAAACCGCCTGTTTGTCGCGTTTTGGGTCACAGCCCTCGCGCTTGTCTCCCCTGTGTTTGCCCAAAGCAACGTATCCGCGGCCATGTCCGGCCTCGTGACCGATGCCGCCGGCAAGCCCCTCACCGGTGCCAAGATCACCGTGCTGCACGTGCCCACCGGCACCACCTACATGGCGGAGACGGGTGCTACCGGCCGCTTCAACATCAGCGGCCTGCAGGCCGGCGGCCCGTACACCATCACGGCCGACGCCACCGGATTCCGCTCCACGATCGAGCAGGGCATCACGGCCCAGCTGGGCGAGACGATCGATGCCAGCCTGAAGCTCCCGGCGGCGGATGTCGTCGTGATGGATAAGTTCGAGGTCGTGGGTGAACAGAACGACCTCGACGCGGCCAGCACCGGCGCCGGCTCGGTCCTTGACAGCAACAAGCTCTCCACGTCGCCCACGGTTTCCCGTTCCTTTGCCGACATGGTCCGCACCAATCCCTTCGTCCAGCTCCGCAGTGTCCTCGTGACGCGCCAGATGCCGGCGATCAGTGCGGTTGGCCAAAACAACCGCTTCAACAGCGTCCAGGTGGACGGCGCCCGCATCAACGACCAGTTCGGACTCAACGGTTCCGGCCTGCAGTCCTTCGGCAACCCGATCTCCCTCGACGCCCTCGAGCAGATGAACGTGGCGATCTCGCCGTACGATCCCGACCATAGCGGCTTCACCGGCGTCTCGATCAACGCGGTCACCAAGAGTGGCACCAACCAGTTCCACGGCTCGGGCTACTATTACTACACCAACGATGACATGCAGGGACCGGATGTATTCGGCTCGGGCCGCACCCTTCGCGCCAAGCTGCTCCAGAAGACCTACGGCTACACCGCTGGCGGCCCGATCATCCAGAACCACCTCTTCTTCTTCGCCAACTTCGAGCAGTACTCGTCGATCACCTCCGACACTGCGACGGTCGACCCGACCGCCACGACCGCGGGCGCCAGCGATCTCGCCCGCGTCCTCGCCCGCGCCGCCGCGCTCAACACGATCACCGGCAAGAAGTACAACTTCGGTACCTTCGACGGCCGCACCGCCGCCCTGAAGCAGGCCGACACCAAGAAGCTCTTCAAGCTCGACTGGAATGCCACCGCCACCCAGCGCTTCTCGGTCCGCTACACCAAGGTGGCTGGCCAGCTGCCTCAGGCCGGCAAGTACAGCCAAACCACGACGCTGAACCCGCTCTCCACCGCCAACGGCTTCTCGGTGGCGACGACCAATATCGCGGGCCTCAATTCGAACGGCTACAATCAGGTCCGCAATGAGGAGACCGTCGCCGCGCAGCTGTTCAGCCAGTGGACCTCCCGGTTCAAGACCGAGTTCCAGTGGTCGAAGAACCGCTACAATCAGGCCACCCCGGTCAACTCGATCCTCCCCGAGATTCACATCTTCGGCTTCTCCGGCCTGAACAAGTCCGGCACGGCGGTGAACGCCAACGGCGTCCTGGTCCTCGGCACCGAGTCGAACCGCCACGGCAACTTCGTCGCGGTCAATACCTCAAGCCAGCGCGCCAATGCGCAATATACCCTGAGCAACCTTCACTTCAGCGTGGGGTACGACAAGGAGAAGAGCACGTTCGTGAACCTCTTCCGTTCGTCCTCCTACGGCGTCTTTGACTTCGCCAACGTTACCGCCTTCGAGAACGACACCGTGCAGAATTACCTGCGCTCGACCTACCTCAAGGGTACGTCGGATCGGGAGAGCAGCGACTTCACGGTCAGCGGCCTCTACGGCCAGATGAACTGGTCCCCCACCGCCCGCTTCAGCGCCATGCTCGGACTGCGTTACGACTGGTTCGGTGCCGACAAGCGCCCGCCGCTCAACGCCGCCAGCAACCCGAACGCCGCCACCGACTTTGTCGGTGTCTTCGGCCTGCGCAATGACGGCTCGGTGGACGGCTCCACCCTGGTCTCGCCCCGATTCAACTTCAATTATGCGCTCGATGAGGCCCGCACGATGCAGCTCCGCGGCGGCATCGGCCACTTTACCGGCCGCATCCCTTGGGTCATCATGTCGAACTCGTTTGGCAACTCCGGCGTCGGCCGTTCCACCATCCGCACGGGCGTGACCAGTCTTGTCACCTACCTCTCGGGCGTGACCGATGCGGCCAACCCCCAGAACACCTTCGACCTCAATAACCCGATCGGCACCACCGCCAGCGCCGCGGTCGGCGTCCCGAGCCTCAATCTGGCGACCGACAAGCTCAAGCCGCCGGCCGTCTGGCGCAGCAACCTCGCCTTCGAGAAGAAACTGCCCTTCTGGGGCAGCACCTTCACCCTGGAGGGCATCCACACGAAGGCCTCCGAGGCCCTGTACATCCGGAATTTCAACTTGAAGCCTAAGTTCGTCGGCAGCGACGGCCGGCAGGTCTTCTCCGGTTCGACCACGAGCGCCCCGCTGCACCCTGAGTTCGGTGACGTGCTCGCCACGACCAACATCCAGATGGGTTACTCGACCTATGTTTCGGCCGGCCTCAAGGGCGCCATCAAGGGCAAGTGGGCCTATGACGTCACCTACACGCGCGGCAAGGCGCGGGACGCCATCCCCCTCGGTGAGACCGTGGCCTTCTCGCAGTTCACTCGCAACCCGGTCTTCAACCAGAACACGCCGGTGCTGGCGCGCTCGGCCTTCGAAGTCGCGAGCCGCATCCAGGCTTCGCTCACCCGTGACTTCAAGCCCTTCAAGGGCTACAAGAGCACCGTTTCCCTCTACTACGAGGGCAAGACCGGCAATCCATTCAGTGTGGTTTACTCGGGCGACGCCAACGGTGACGGCACCAGCGCCAACGACGTGGTCTACGTGCCGAACGGCATCACCGACCCGGTGATGGTGGCCTCGATCGCGAACGGCATGTCCGCCACCGTGGCCCAGCAGATCGTCGATTATGCCGACAGCAGCATGCTGACGCCGTTCAAGGGCCAGATCGTTCCCCGTTACGGCCTGACGATGCCCTGGGTCAACCGCCTCGACCTCCACCTCGCCCAGGAAATTCCCATCTACAAGCCGGCCTATTTTGAGGTCTTCGCCGACTTCGTGAACTTCGGTTCCTGGTTCAGCAAGAAGACCTTTGGCTACATGGAGACGATCCAGGGCACGGGTGACAACGACCTGTTCGCCAACACGACCTTCGGCAACGCGACCTACCTCGCGAGCGGCCAGTTGGTCATGACCGGCACGTCCTTCACCCGCCCGGTCGAGGCCACGCCCGACAATAACCAGACCCGCTGGCGCATCCAGCTCGGCGGCCGCCTGAAGTTCTAAGCCGCCGGGTTCATTCCGGTCCTCCCTCTCGGGGCGGTCGCACCACGCGACCGCCCCTTTTTATGTCTGCGCCGGCCGGGGAGGGCGGACGCGGTGAGTCCGCCGTGAGCATCCGTCTTTCGCCGTCCGTCCTCGGTCCTCCAGGTTGTGGGTTGGGGCTGGCTCGACGAGCCCGGCTGCGCCTGGCCCCTCGATCGTCGCCCCGTTCGCATCCGCGCAATCCGTCGTTCAAAAACCCCGGTTTTCGGCCCGCTGAAAATTTTGCGAAATTTTCTCCGAAAAAAATCACAAACCTATTGACGCAAATTTTTCAGGTTCCCATAGGTTGTGGCCTCGGGAGCTGGGGACCACTACCGCTAGTGGTCAACAACCCGTAAATAACTTTCAGCAACTTTGGATCGCACGGCCCGGCGCGGGCCCAAATACACCTCAGTCCATTGCGCTCCGCGCGCCCAATTCCCCCCATTTCCCATGCAGAAATCCTTCCAGATCGGCGCCAAGACGTTCTACCTCGACCAGGAGAAGGCTGAGGCCGCGTTTGCCGCGAAGAAGGTCATCAACGGTCGCGAGACCATGACCTTCAATCTGCTCCCGCTGAAATACCAGTGGGCCTACGAGCTGTATCGGAAAATGAAGGCGAACCACTGGGAGCCGGAGGACATCCCGATGGGCAAGGACATCGAGCAGTGGCGTGACACCGCGCATGTCAGCGATGTCGAGCGCTGGATCATCCGCATGGGCATCGGCTACTTCTCCGCCGCCGAAGGCATCGTGGGCGACAACATCCAGCACGTCGTGCGCGAGCTTGTCACCGCGCCTGAGCTGAAGCTCGTCCTCGGCCGCCACGCGCATGAGGAGAACATCCACGCCGACTCGCTCCTCTACATGATCTCCTCGCTCGGCATCAACCCGCACGAGTGCGAGGCGATGTTCGAGGACATCCCGACGATCGTCCGCAAGAACGAGTTCGTCACCAAGACCTCCCATTCCCTCCGCCGCGACCTCGACCTGACGAAGCCCGAGAACAAGAAGCTCCTCGCGAAGAACATCTTCATCTTCGGCCAGTGCATGCAGGGCACCCAGTTCTACGGCCTCTTCGGCATGGTTCTCTCGCTTTACCGCCAGAACAAGTTTCCCGGCATCGGCCAGATGTTCCGCTACACCCTGCGCGACGAGTCCAACCACATCGAGGTGTTCCGGAACCTCTTCATGGACCTCGTCGAGGAGAACCGCGAGATCTGGACCGCCGAATTCAAGGAAGAGCTCCGCCAGACGATGGCGGAGGCCATCACGCTCGAGAAGGAGTTCATCAAGGACTGCCTGCCCGTGAACGCCGTCGGCCTCCGCTTGGAGGACTTCCTCACCTACATCGATTTCATCGCCGACCGCCGCCTTGAGGGCTGCGGTCTCGCCCTCCTCAACCCCGGCGTGAAGAACCCGCTCCCGTGGCTCGCCGAGATGATGGACATCAAGAAGGAGCAGAACTTCTTCGAGGGCCGGGTCACCGAGTACCAGAAATCCTCCGCCCTCGCGGGCACCGACGACGCCGACCTGTGACAGCTTCGGCCTCGGGCCGAAGCGGCATCGCCGATAGCAAAGCTCAAATTTCAGTCACCAAGCGCTCCGTCCTCTGCCCTCCTGCTTCCGTTACCCCATCCTGATACACCCGATCCCGCCGCCCCGTCGGATCTAATTAAGAAATAACCCCCCCTCCGTCCGCCCTCCCGGAGCACGCGTCCTGCTGCCAGGCTCGTCCTCCGCTTTTTCGTTTTCCTTCGTCTGTCATCCGCCCGCCGCCGTCCGACCCACTTTCTCTTTCACTTCAATGAGCAACCCCTCACTCGCGCACGACCTCGCCCTCAAGCGCACCGTTCACACCCCCCACGAGCAGAAACCCGTCTTCGCCTGGCGCGACATCCTCGCCGGTGAGACCATCGCACTCCCCCCCATCGTCCTCCTCTGCCCCCACGGCGAGGAGCGGTTCTCCCTCAGCGAGGTCGCCGACACTCTCGGCAAGGCCCTCACCAACGTCGCCCTTGCCAAGGGCGAGAAGGAGATCTTCACCGACGCCAACCGCGCCTGGGTCGTCCGCATCTGCCGCGAACTCGCCGCCAACATTCAGGTCCTTGGTCGCCAGCATAACCCGGTCCGCCTCTCCCTCGACAGCCTCTACGAGCTGATCGAGAAGACCCTCGTCGACAACAACGCCTACTTCGTCGCCAAGAGCCTCCTGCTCAACCGCGGACGGAAGATCGCCGTCAACCGCGAGGCCGCCGCCCAGAGCACCCTCCGCGTCATCCGCCGCAACAAGCACGTCGTGCCGTGGAGTGACCAGAAGGTCGAGATCGCCGTCCGCAAGACCTTCCTTTCCCTCGAGCGCGACTCCGCCCCTGCCGTCGCCATCACCCGCGCCGTCTCCGAGCGTCTCCATTCCGCCAAGCAGGCCTTCGTCCACATTGAGGAGGTTCAAGACCTCGTCCAGGAGGAGCTCATGAAGGCCGGCCATTTCAAGGTCGCCGAGGCGTACATCCTTTTCCGGGCCGAACGCGCCGCCCTGCGGACCAGTCCGACCGAAGCGATCCCGAACGATGCCGACGGCCGTGCGGCCACGCCCGCCGATCCGGCCCAGATCACCACGGTCGTCCTCAAGAAGATCGACGGCTCCACCGACCTCTGGGACGGCGCCGACCTCCGCAAGCGCATCGAGTTCGCCCGCATCGGCCTCGATCTCTGTCTCACCAACGAGGAGATCGAGCAGGAACTCCGCCGCGCCGTCTACGACCAGATCACCCAGAAGGACCTCGACGCCACCATCGTCCTCAACTCCAAGACCCTGATCGAGAAGGACGCCGACTTCGCCAAGTTCGCCGGCCGCATCCAGCTCACTTACATCTACGAGGAAGTGCTCGGCTGGGACATCCTCCGCGATGGTCTCGGCAAGCTGAAGGATTTCCATCAGAAGGCCTTCAAGAAGTACCTCGAGCACGGCATCGCCATCAAGCGCCTCAACCCGCGCCTCATGGATTTCGACATCACCCGCCTCGCCGCCTCGCTCGATCCGTCGTCGGACCTCGAGTTCGACTTCCTCGGCATCCAGACGATGTACGACCGGTACCTGATCATCGACAAGACCCGGAAGCCCGCCCGCCGGATCGAGACGCCCCAGTTCTTCTGGATGCGTGTCTCCATGGGTCTCTTCCTCGACGAGAAGCAGGACCGCGAGGACAAGATCACCGGCCTCTACGGCCTCTACAAGACCCGCCGCTTCTGCTCGTCCACACCGACCCTCTTCAACGCCGGCACGCTGCACTCCCAGCTCAGCTCCTGCTACCTTTACTACGTCGACGACTCCATCGAGGGCATCTTCCAGCGCGGCATTGCGGAGAACGCCTACCTCTCCAAGTGGGCCGGCGGCCTCGGCGGCTCCTGGACCGCGGTCCGCGGCACCGGCGCCTACATCGGCGGCACCAACGGTGAGTCCCAGGGCGTCATCCCGTTCCTGAAGCTCCACAACGACCAGCTCGTCGCCGTCAATCAGGGCGGCAAGCGCAAGGGTTCCGGCTGCGCATACCTCGAGACCTGGCACAACGACATCGAGGACTTCCTCGAGCTCCGTAAGAACACCGGCGACGACCGACGTCGTACGCATGACATGAACACGGCCAACTGGATCCACGACCTGTTCATGAAGCGTCTCAAGAACCGCCAGAACTGGAC
>CAIYFD010000007.1 GCA_903925425.1 uncultured Opitutia bacterium
CTCACTGGTGTGGAAGGCGCCGTCTTTCGCCGCGTCCGGCCCTGGCAGGACATGCGTGAAGTAATAGACGTACGAGGGCGTCTTCGACGTCGCGTTGCGCGCCGCGGTCCACTGCAACGTGGCCGGCATGCTGCCGAGTGCGCCCAAATCCTTGGCATTACCACCGCCGATGACCGGTACGTCGTTCTGTTTTCCCGCGGCCAAGAGTTCACCGGCTGGAGCCGGAAGGACATAGCCATCAATGAAGGGACCACCGCGCACCGCACCACCGCGTCCACCGCGGGCGGCGGCGGCAGGAGCGGCACCAGCGACCGGAGCCGGCGCGGGCGCAGGCGGAGGCGTCTGAAAAATCTGTTCCCACTTCAGCGTCCGCAGCTCGGCCAAAGAATGAGCGCTCCGGGCCTCGCCGAAGTTCACCCCGTTCGTCTCCTGGGCGGGCAGTCGGGCCGTTCCCACGCCAATGGCCGGTCCGCTCTCCATGATCGCACGGTGGAAGAGCCCCTTGCCCAGAGGCGAAAGCAGCAGCGCCTGGGTGACCCCGGAACCGGCCGACTGGCCGGCGATCGTGACGTTGCCCGGGTCGCCACCGAAGGACGCGATATTGACCTGAATCCATTTCAACGCCGCCAACGCATCGAGAATGCCGTAGTTGCCGGAGGCGTTGTAACCCGACTCCGCAGTTAGTTCCGGATGAGCCAAAAAGCCGAACGCCCCGACGCGATAATTGATCGTGACCGTCACCAGCCCCTTGCGGGCCAAACCCTCGCCGTTGTACACATCGACCGCGCCCGAGCCCTCGGTGTAGCCGCCGCCATAGATCCAAACGAAGACCGGCAGTTTCTCGGTCGGCGCCTTCGCCGGGGTCCAGACATTGAGATACAGGCAGTCCTCGCTGATCTCGCCGTGCGTCATGAACTCATGCGTCCAGGGCTTCGACTCCACGACGATCCTCTGGATCGGGCTGGGCCCGAACTTGTCGGCCTGCCGGATGCCCTCCCACGTCGCGGGCGGCTGCGGCGCCTTCCAACGCAGGTTGCCGACCGGCGGCGCGGCAAACGGAATGCCCTTGAAGGCGGTGATCGCCGGATCGATGGCCGGCATGCCGGCGAGCAAACCGGATTGGGTGCGGACCGGATCCTTCAGCGCCGCACCAAGCGGACTCGCGGACAAGACGACTCCGAGCAGCAGCGCAGACAGCGAGGGGAGAAAACGTCGCGCAGAAACTGCGCACGACATCCGACCAAGGGTAATTTTCATACGGAGGGGGTGACTGCCCCTATTTGAAGTCCCGAAGGACCGCGGATTCAAATCCCATTCTCCTGCCGCAGCCCACACCCGTTCCCTAGCTTCGCCAACATTTCACCTATTAGGTGAAATGTTGGCGAAGCCAGCGCCAGGGAGCTCAGACCAGCTTGGCGTCGAGCGTGATTTCGGCGGCGGCCAGCAGGCGGGAGATCGGCCAGCCCTTCTTGGCGCCATCCGCGATCGCGGCGAAGATTCCCGGCATCGATGCCGGGAATCTTCGCGGTCGTCTCGAGGTGGATCTTCGTCACGGTCGAGCTCGTCTGCGAATGGTTGTCGAGGATGCCCATGGCGGTGGTCGCAATCTCGTCGGGCTTGAGGCCGGCTTTACCGAGCTCGGCGGAGAACGCCATGCGGGAGCAGCCGGCGGGGGGCGGCACCGATGGGTTACTTGGGATTTTCACCCGGGTCGTTTTCAAACCGTGTGCCGCACATGTACGGCGTGTCCTTGAGGACGTTGCTCTCGCTAAAGATCGGGTTGCGACCTGACTTGAGGTCGCTGCGCCAGACCGCGAAGACTTGGCGTTTC
>CAIYFD010000008.1 GCA_903925425.1 uncultured Opitutia bacterium
ACCAGCATGATGTTCATGATCCCCACCCCGGCCGCCACGAGGGCGATCGCACTGATCGCCAGCGAGCCGAGCTGGAGCGTGTCCGCCACGGTCGCGAACGCCGCGATCAGGGAATCGTTGGAGGACAGGTCAAAGTCGTTGTCATCCTCCGCCTTCAGTCCGCGCACCGTGCGCATCGCCGTGATCGCCCGGTCGATCGTGTCGTTGTAAAGTTCCTGCGCCGGAGCCTGGGTCGAGAGGTTGAGCGAACGGTTGCGCGAGCCGAAGTCGCTCAGGAACCGCGTCACCGGGATCAGGGCGATCGCGTCCTGCGTCTGCCCGAAGGCCGAACCCTTAGAGGCGAGGACGCCAATCACGGTGTAGAGGTGCCCGCGAATCGTGACCCGCTTGTCCATCGGCGACTCGGACGGAAAGAGGCGCGTCACCAGATCCTGCCCGATAATCGCCACCGGGCGGCCCAACTCGATATCGTCGGGCGTAAGATTGCGCCCCGTTTCGACGGTGAACTTGTTCGCCCCGAGATAATTCTCGTTGGTCCCGACGAGGCTGACCGTGGACTGCGTCTTGCGTCCCGCGTAAAGCGCCTGGGCCCCGCCAGAGGCGGCGGTGATCGCCACGGAGGCCGCCCCTTCCATCAGGTCCTGGTAGCGGGTCGCCTGTGCGAGTGTGATATCCCGCCGCTGGGCCAGCTTGCGGCCGGTGACATTGTCCGGCGGCCCGAACGAATTGGCCCGTTTTACGAATTGAAAGGTATCGGAGCCGAGCGCGCTCAGGCCGGATTCCACCGAGCCGCGCAACGCCGCCACCGCGGTCATCACGCCAATGACCGAGAACACCCCGATGGTGATGCCGAGCATGGTGAGCCCGGAGCGCAGTTTGTTCACGCCCAGCGACCCGAGCGCCATCATGATGATTTCCGTGAAGATCATTCGTAACGAAGGGCGACGACGGGATCGAGGCGGGACGCGCCAAGCGCGGGGGCAAAGCCGGAAACCACGCCGGTGATGATCGAGACGGCCATGCTGATCAGCACCAGGCTGAACGAGAACACGATGGGGAAGGCGGGCACGGCCACGGCGGCGATCTGGCAGATGGCAAAGGTGACCGCGAGGCCCACGAGCCCGCCGGCCGCGCAGATGGCGACGGCCTCGATCAGGAACTGCAGGAGGATCGTGCGGCGGCGGGCGCCGAGCGCCTTCCGGGTGCCGATCTCCTTCGTGCGCTCCTTCACGCTCACGAAGGTGATGTTCATGATGCCGATCGCGCCAACGAAGAGCGAGAGGCCCGTGATGAACAGGCCCACCAGCGCGATGCCCGATTTGATCGGGTCAAGCTGGGCCTTGAACGCCTGCTGCTCGTTGATCGAAAAATTGTCGCGCTCGCCCGGCAGCTGCGCCCGCACCCGGCGCATCGCGCCGACCAGCTCGTCGATCGCAGCGTCGTGCTGGTTCTTGTCGCGCATCTTCACCCGGAGCTGCACGCCGGCCTGCGTGCCGTAGAACCGCTTGAAAGCCGTCACCGGGATCACGACCTGGTTATCCAGGCTGAAGAGCCCAAGGAAGGAACCCTGCTTGGCGAGCATGCCAATGACCATGAAGGGCTGGTCGTTGATCAGCACGGTCTGCCCGAGCGGCGAGATGCCGGGGAGGACGGTGTCGGCCACGTCGGCGCCCAGCACGCAGACGAGCCGGCCGGACTGCGCCTCCGCATCATTGAAGAGCCGGCCCTCGGAGAGATCAAAGGTGGCCGTGCGGGCGTAGTCGCCGGTCGTGCCCAGCGTGCGCACACCGGTCACCCTGTTCGAGCCCAGCTTGACCGTCGTGTTCCGACTGATCACGGGCACCGCAACCTCGAGCTGCGAACGCGGGGTCGCCTCGATCACGCGATTGAGCGCCTCGGCCTGCTCCAGCCGGACCGGCGGCCGGTTCTGGTAATTCCACCAGTCGTCCGTGCGGGCCCAGGGCCATTTCTCGACGTAAAGGATGTCATCGCCGAGGATGGCGAGGCTGTTCTGGAAACTGACATCGATGCCGTTGATCGCGGTACCCATCAAGGTCACCGCGACGATTCCGATGATCACCCCGAGCGCGGTGAGCAGGGAGCGCAGCTTGTTCGCGCGGATCTGCGCCATGGCGATCCGCACGGACTCGGTGAACTCGTAGCCGAGGGTCGTCATTTGTCGGATTCGATCAGGCCGTCGCGCAGGCGCACCACCCGGCGGGCGTGGGCGGCGATGTCCTCCTCATGGGTCACCACGATGATGGTGTTGCCCTGTTCGTAAAGGGTCTCGAAGAGCGCCATGATCTCCTCGCCGGTGCGGGAGTCGAGGTTGCCGGTCGGCTCGTCGGCGAGGATGATGGACGGGGAGTTCACCAAGGCCCGCGCGATGGCGACACGCTGGCGCTGGCCGCCGGACAGCTCATTCGGGCGGTGATGCACGCGGTCGCCGAGACCGACATGCTCGAGGGCCTGGCGGGCGCGCTCGCGCCGCTCATGGGCCGGGATGCCGGCGTAGATCAGGGGCAGCTCGACATTGCGCAGGGCGTCGGCGCGCGGCAGCAGGTTGAAGGTCTGGAAGACGAACCCGATCTCGCGGTTGCGGATGGCGGCGAGCTCGTCGTCCGTCATGGTCGCGACGTTCTTGCGGTTGAACTCGTAGCGGCCGGCCGTCGGGGTATCGAGGCACCCGAGCATGTTCATCATGGTCGACTTGCCGCTGCCGGAAGGCCCCATGATCGCGAGGTACTCGTTGCGATGGATGCGGATCGAAACGCCGCGCAGGGCGTGGATCGTCTCTTCACCCATCTGGTAAAGCTTCGTCACGTCCTCGATCTCGATCACGAGGGCGCCGGGGGGTCGCGCCGGGAGGCGGACCTGGGCAGTCGCATGGGCGGAACTCATGGCGAGATCCGCTTATTTGGTCACCGCGACCGCGGGCGGTTGATCGATGCGGACCTTCGAGCCGTCCTTGAGACGGCGGGAGATCGCGGCATAGCTGCCGGAGACCACCTCGTCGCCCGCCTTCAGGCCCTTCTTCACCTCGATGTGGGTGAGATCGGCGATCCCCGTTTCAACCGTCACCAGTTGCACGGTGTCGCCCGACTTCACAAAGACCACGCGCTGCAGCTTGTCGCGGTCGCGGCGCGCCTGCTCCTTCTCGGCGGCGACATCGACGTCGCCCCCGGTCTTATCCTTCGCCGCCTTGGCCTGCTGCTGTTGGAGTTCCTCCGAGGTGAGGGAGCCGGCGCGCACGGTGACGCTCTGGATCGGCACGGCGATGACGCTGGTCACGGTCTGGGTCTCGATGTCGGCCGTGGCGCTCATGCCGGGCCGCAGGGTCACGTCGCGGTCGGTCACGGCGATCTTGACGAGGAAATTGGTGACGTCGTCCGAACCGGCCGCCCCGGCTTGAGCGGAGTTGCTGATCTCGGACACGCGGCCGTTGAATTTGCGGCCGGGGAAGGCGTCGATCGAGATCGTGGCATGGTTGCCGGGCTTCACGTTGACGATGTCGTTCTCGTTCACCTTCACGCGGAGTTCCATGTGCTCAAGGTCGGCGACCCGCATCAGGTCGGCCGCACCGTAGCCGCCGGTACCGGTGACGCGCTCGCCCACCTGATTGTTAAGCACGCTGATCTTCCCGTCGATCGGGGAGTAGATAATGGTCTTGGCCAGCTGGTCGCGGACCTGACTCAGCGAGCCCTCGGCGCGGCTGATGCTGGCGACCGCGCTCTCATAGCCAGCCTTGGCGCTCTCATAGGTGGCCACGGCGCCGGAGAACTCGGAGTCGGAAATGTTCTTGG
>CAIYFD010000009.1 GCA_903925425.1 uncultured Opitutia bacterium
CAATCAGTCTCGCATCATCGTCTAAAATCGACAGCCTACAACATATATGACAGAGATCAAACATTTCATTATCAGCAGGTTATTTTCCCCCATCTCTCGATACACTACCCCAACCCATGTGTATCTCCCCAGTCGTTGACTCAACCAGTGTGACCAGCCACAATCAGTCTCGCATCATCGTCTCAAATCGACCGCCCACAACATCAAAGACAGCGATCAACCATGTCATTATCAGCAGGTTATTTTTCCCCCTCGCTCGATACACTACCCCAACCCATGTGTATCTCCCCAGTCGTCGGCAGCCCCCCATCTCCGATCTCCCATCTTCCATCTCCCGCACCCCGCTCCGCCTCCGGTCCGTCGCGTTGGCGCTCCTCTCGGGCCTGGCGGTGCTCGGCGGCGGGTGCGTCTCGTTGCACGTTCCGGTCTCGCCCGCCCCGCGGGTCGCCACCGCCGCGATGTCCAAGGCCGAGGCGGAGCACGCGACCGCCAACCTGCGCGTGTTCGACACGGTGTGGGACGAGGTGCACCGCAAGTACTACGATCCCACCTTCAACGGCCTCGACTGGAATGACCTCGCCCGCAGCTACGGCCCGCGCGCCGCGGTGGCGGCCGACACGCGCGCCCTGTACGAGACCATCAACGAAATGCTGGAGAAGCTGCAGGATTCGCACACCGCGGCGATCGAACCGCGGGCTGCCAACGAGGAGCGCACCGGCCAGCGGGCCATCGTCGGGATCACCCTGCGCCGGGTGAACGACCAGTGGCTGATCGCCGACGTGTTTCCGGGCGGCGCCGCGGCGCGGGCCGGGGTCAAACCGGGCTGGATCGCCGTCAAACGCGACGGCGTGGAGCTCGGCGACCGCTACAACCGCCCGGTCCAGAAACCCGGTCAGGTGGTGCACTGGGAATTCCTCACGCCCGAGGGCAAGACCGTTATGCTCGACCTCAAGGTGCAGCCGCTGCCCACCGAGCGTTTCGACGTCCACGATCTTCCGGGTGGGCTGGTCTACATCCGGTTCGACGGTTTCGATCTCACCGCCACGCGCTGGCTGAGCAAGCAGCTGGAGCTGCACCGCACGGCACCGGGCGTCGTGCTCGATCTCCGCCACAACAGCGGCGGGTTGATCGCCTCGGCCCTGTTTGCCGTCGGGGAATTTTTTCCGGACGCGGTGCCGGTGTTCATCACGCTCGACCAGAAGGGCGAGCGTTTCCGATGGGCCTCGCTCCAGCTCGGCTCCGCTCATTACGCCGGCCGCCTCGCCGTGCTCACCGGCCCCCAGACCGCCAGTGCCGCCGAAATCCTTTCCTCCGCCCTGCAGGAAAAGCACCGCGCGGCGATTGTCGGGCGCCGCACCGCGGGCGCCCTGCTCGCCGCCATCCAAGCCAACCTGCCCGACCAGGGCATGGTGCAGGTCAGCGAACTCGACGTGATCACGATGGGCGGGAAGCGGCTGGAGGACGACGGCCTCGCGCCCGACATTGAAGTGCCTGCCTCCACCCTCGCCCAGCTCCGGGCCGACGAGGATCCCGAGCTCGAGGCGGCGATCGCGTTGCTCTTGAACCCATGAACGCGCCCTGCCCGATGATGCCGACAGGCAGATTTCAGATTTCAAATTTCAGATTTGAGAACGCACTGCAGGCGCTCGTCCTGCTCGCCGTCCTGGTCGCTCCGGGCTGCGCGACGATGAAGCTGAATATGCAGGCGAGCGGCCTGATGGTAGCCTACGACGACATCAAGGAGGGCAAATTTGACGACGCCATGGCCGAGGTGGCGAAACTGGAGCAGCGCCCCGACGTGCCACCCGAGGTCCGCTCCGAAGCCGCGTACGTGAAGGCCCGCGTGCTCGAGGGGCAAAAAAAACTTCCCGAGGCGATCGCCCAATACAAGGAGGTCGTCGTGACCTACCCGCACACGCCCGATGGCTATCTGTCGCGCAAGCGACTGAAGGAACTGGATCCCGGCGCCATCGCGCCGTGATCCGACCGGCGAATTTCGGATTTCAGATTTCAGATCTGAGATTTGAGATCGCCGGCTCGGCGGCGGCCTTGACGCTGCCCGCCTCTGCCCGTTGGTTTCGACCGAACTGCCCCGCTGATGACGACTGCGGTCAAACCCAACCCCTTTTCCCGCGGCCATGCGCTTTTCGCGGTGGCGCTGATCTTCGTCGCCCTGCTGGCGGCGTATGCGAACAGCTTCGGCGGGCCGTTCGTCTTCGATGACGTCGAGGCGATCGTCGAGAACCCGACGATCCGCAACCTCGCCGCGCCGGGCGCCGTGCTCGCGCCGCCATTCGCCGAGGGACAGACCGTCGGCGGACGGCCGCTGGTGAACGTCACGCTCGCCCTCAACTACGCCGCGGGTGAACTCAACCCGGTCGGTTACCACGTCCTCAACTTCGCCATCCACCTCGCGGCGACGCTGACGCTCTTCGGTTTGATCCGGCGCACGCTGCTGTTCCAGAGGACGGACGACGGACGACCGAGGACAGCCCCGGAGATCAGTCCTCTGTCCCCTGCCCTCTGCCCTCCGCCGGCAGCCGTGCCCTTCGCCCTCGTGGTGGCGCTGCTCTGGGGCCTGCATCCGCTCCAGACCGAGGCGGTGACGTACG
Source organism: uncultured Opitutia bacterium (assembly GCA_903925425.1). Taxonomy (GTDB): domain Bacteria; phylum Verrucomicrobiota; class Verrucomicrobiia; order Opitutales; family Opitutaceae; genus CAIYFD01. The sequence continues at coordinate 2,613 of CAIYFD010000009.1, forward strand.
TCATCCAGCGAGCGGAGTCGCTGATGGCGCTGTGCTACCTGCTGACGCTCTATTGCTTTGTCCGCGGGGTGGAGACTGTGACCCGGCCCCTCTGGCTGGCGGCGTCATTTGCGTGCTGCCTCGCGGGCATGTCCACCAAGGAGGTGATGGTCTCGGCACCCGTGCTTGTACTGCTGTTCGACCGGGCATTTGTCAGCGGCACGATCGCCGCGGCGTGGCGGCAGCGCCGGCTGTACTACGGCGGCCTGGGCGCGACCTGGCTGCTGCTCGCCGCGCTGGTGCTCTCGACGAAGGACCGCGGCGGCTCGATGGGGCTCGGCCTCAATGTTTCGCTCGGCGACTACCTGCTCACGCAGGGTCCCGCGATCCTGCACTACTTGCGGCTCGTCGTCTGGCCGCACCCGCTGATCTTCGACTATGGCGCGATTTTTGCGGAGCATGCCCTGACGGCGCTGCCCGCCGTGGGCGCGGTCGCGGCGCTCGCCGTTGGCACGCTTTGGCTGCTCTGGAAAAAACCGGCGGCGGGGTTTCTCGCCGGCTGGTTCTTCGCCGTGCTGGCGCCGACCAGCCTCGTGCCGGCCAACCGGCAGACCCTCTCCGAGCACCGCGTGTACCTCGCCCTCGCCCCGTTGTTTATTCTCGGCGCCGCCGTTGTTGCCCGGGGGCTCGGACGCCTCCCCGAGGCGAAACGCCGCGGGGCGCTCACGGCCGCCACCGTCGGCTGCGCGGTGCTCGCGCTCGGCTTTGGCGGGCTGACGTGGCGGCGCAACACCGTCTACCAATCCGACCTCGCGCTGTGGTCCGATACCGTCGCGAAGCGCCCGGAAAATCCGCATGCGTACAACAACCTCGGCATCGCCCTCGCGGCGCTCGAAAAAACCGAGGCGGCCCGGGCGCAGTTCGCCGAGGCCGTGCGCCTCGATCCGCAGATGGCGAGTTTCCACAACAACCTCGGCAGCGCCCTCATGACGCTGGAGAAACCCGCGGAGGCCGCGGAGCACTACGCCCTCGCGGTCAAACTGCTGCCTTCGTTCACCGGCGCGTGGACCAATCTGGGCCGGGCCCTGAGCGATCTGGACCGGTTGCCCGAGGCCATCGCGGCCTTCGACGAGGCACTGCAGCGGAGTCCCAAAAACTGGGACATCCGCCTGGCGCGCACCTTCGCGCTCCTGCAGGGCGGCCGGTTGGACGCCGCCGTCCTCGAGCTGGCCGCGCTCGTGCGCGAGCGGCCCGAACATGCCGGGGCGCGGATCAACCTGGCCATGGCCCTCAGCCAGCTGAACCGCCTGCCCGAGGCCGCCGCCCAATACGACGCGGTGTTCAAACTGCAGCCCGGGGACGCCCCGTTGCACAACGCCTTCGGTATCGTGCTGGCCCAGCTCGGGCGCTTGGCCGAGGCCCGGGCCCAGTTCGCGGAAGCCGTGCGGCTCGATCCGGGCTTCACCGGCGCCCGGAACAATTTGCAGCGGGCGGACGCCATGCTGCGGTAGGGCGCGGACTCCGCTCCGCGCCGGGATCGGATGTAGTCCGGGTGCCCGCACCCGGAGATGATCGATTCGGGGTGAGGGCACCCCGACTACAAATCGGCGGTGAACGGAGTCGCCGCCCTACCTCGATCGCGGTAGGATCGAGATTACCAATCTTCCGATCCCGTAACCATTCCGGGCTGGCGGCCGTCGTGATCCGGACCAACAAGATATTGGCCTTCGGCGCGACCTTTTCGCAGCTCGCACGGACTCAGGCAGTCTCCCCAATCATTTCACCGTCATGAAGGAATCCTCTCCGGCCCGCCGGCTGCAAATCCTCATCCTCGGCGCCCTCCTGCTCGCCGCCGCCGTGGCCTACCGGGCCCTGCCTGCCAGCCGCGTTTCGTCCACTGCCCGCGCGCCGCGCGCCGTGGTCACCGCGGCCGCGGTGACCGCCGCGCCTGCCCCGGTTGTGGTCATCACGATGGAAACACCGCTGGCCGCGGACCAGCTGCTCGGCTTCGTGCAGCCGGCCAATGCCGCCGAGCTCAACGCCACCCTGCACGCCCTCGCCACGGAGGTCAGGTACGTCCGCATCAACCGCGAGTTCATCGAGGGCAAACAGTCACCCTTCTGGCAGCCGCGCGACACCGGCCGAATCGAGCTGCCGCTGCCGGACGGCGGGACCGCGACCGTGGTCATCCAGGAAAGCGAGAGCCTCGGCCTGCGGCGTTTCACCAGTGTCGGGAAAATCGAGGGGAAGCCCGACAGCCGCGCGATCTTCGCCTACAACGAGGGATTCCTCCACGCCCACGTCGAGGATCCCGATCTGGGCGAGTATGAGCTGCGCGCCGCGACCGCGGAGGTGGAGCAGTATTACAAAGTCGATCCCGCCCTGCTGAAAGGCTGCGGCGGTGCCGTCACGCCGCTGGTGGACGCCGACGCCCTCGCCGAGGTCGCCCGGCGCAAGGTTGCCCTCGCCAACCAACTTCCGGCCAGCGACCTCTCCGCCGGCAACGACCGCCCGGCCGAGGCGGCGACCGTCGGCGCCAATGTGCAGGTCGACCTGATGATGCTCTATACCTCGGCCGTGCTGCCGACGTTGATCGGGGCCCCGCGCACCGCCGCGATCCAGAGCGCCATGGATGCCGCGGTGGCCCTGCTGAACAGCGACCTCCAGGCCAGCCTCGCCCAAGCCCGTGTGCGGCTCGTCCGCATCGCCCAAGTCACTTACGCCGGAGACGAGAGCAACACGGATGCCGCGGGCTGGCAGAGCACCATGCTCAGCCGCCTGCGCGTGACCAACGACGGGTTCATGGACGAGATCCACGCCCTGCGCGACCAAGTCGGAGCCGACCTGGTGTGTCTCTCCCAATGGCGGTTCGACACCGTGACGGCGGGCATCGCCTACACGATGACGATCGATGAGTTCGACCACTTCACCAACCCGGCCTTCGGCTTCGCGGTCGTGCAGTACGACTACATCACCGTGCAGCATATTTTCCCGCACGAGATCGGCCACACTCTCGGCAACACCCACAACCGCGAGGACTCCGCCGGCCAGGGCGCCTACCCGTACAGCTACGGTTACCGCTACAGCGCCACCAACGGCATCCGCTACCGCGACATCATGTCGTATGATATCAGCGGCGCGACCAACGCGACCACTTACCGGATCCTGGGTTATTTCTCGACCCCGCTCGCGACTCCTTCCCAAAGCCCCGGAAAGCCCATCGGCATCGCGGCCGGCCTCGCCGGCGAAGCCGACTGCGCGCGCTCGATGGACCAAGTCGCGTTTGAGGTTTCCACGTATCGCCTCCAGCAGCAGGCCCCGGCAACCAACGGCACACTCTACGCGGTGTCCACCCGCGCCTTCGTCGGGACCGCGGCGGAGCAACAGCTGATCGGGGCGTTCATCATCTCCGGGACTTCGACCAAGCGGATGCTCCTCCGCGGCAACGGGCCCGCCCTCGCGGCCAGCGGCGTCTCCAATTATCTTCCGGATCCCAAGCTGACCCTCTACAAACTCTTCAACGGAGGCGCCCAAGCCATTTTCGTGAACGACAACTGGGGCACCAACGCCAATGCCGCCGCCATCGCCACCGCCGGCGGGACCAACGCCGCGGCAAACAGCCTCGATGCCGCGCTGCTGGTCGATCTCGAGCCCGGGGTCTACACGGCGAATGTCACGAGTAACGACGGCCGCACCGGCACCGCGCTGGTCGAGGCCTACGAGGTGGGCGCCAACGGCAGCAAGATCACGGCGCTCTCAACCCGCGGTTACTCTTCCACGGACCAGATCATAATCGCCGGCTTTGTAGTGAACGGAAGCCCCGGCACCACCAAGCGCATCGTCATCCGCGGCCAGGGACCCAACCTCGCCCGGCAGGGCGTGGCCGGCCCCATGGACGATCCCTATCTTGAGCTCTACAATGGCACGGGGGACCGCGTGATGGTGAACGACGACTGGGCCCTCCAGAACCTGAATTTCAGCAGCGATGATTTTCGTCCCCAAGCCGTGCTTTACTCCGAACTGCAAATCGCGGCCGCCAACATGGCCCCCGCCAACCGGCGCGAGCCCTGCATCATGGTTGACCTGCCCCCGGGTCTCTACACGGCCTTTCTCAAACCTTTTCAAGACTCGGCGACCGTCGCCGGCTCACCCGGCGTGGCCTTGGTGGAAGTGTACGAGATCCCGTAATTGGTCCGAGGGTTCGAGGTAGGGCTGAGGCGGGGCCTCAGCCGGGATCGATCCCTCGCG
>CAIYFD010000010.1 GCA_903925425.1 uncultured Opitutia bacterium
ATCTACGCGCGCCGCACCGGCCTGCTCTCGGTCGAGTGGACCGACCGCATCCTTGCGCTGCTCCTCCGCCTTGGCTTCGAGCTCTTCAAGCCCATCCGCCAGGTGCGTGGCGCCAAGGGCCCGCAGGACGTGCTCGACGGCCTCGAGGAGTTCCGCGAGCACCTCGGCGGCCAGCTCACCATTCCCATGATCAAAGCCCCGGGCGTCCGGCTCGATGTCCACGAGATGAAGGCGTCCGACGTGAAGGCCGCGATGGACGAGCTGATGACGCGTTACGGCTGAGCCGTAACGCGCGTTGAAGTTTAAGTCCGAAGTTGAAGCCCGATCCCATCCAACGGAAACCTTCGGTGGCGCCCGGACTTAAACTTAAACTTCCACCTTCAACTTGCATGCGATGAGCCAGCGAATCGCTGTTCTTAATGTCGTTGGGTTAACCCCACGGCTGCTCGGGGAAAATACGCCCCGTATCAATGGGCTCATCGCCCAGGGTGGACTGCTGCGCGTGAAGCCGGTGCTGCCGGCGCTGACCTGCACGGCGCAGAGCACTTACCTCACCGGTCTTCCGCCCGCGGGGCACGGGGCCGTTGCCAATGGCTGGTTCGACCGCGAGTTGGCCGAGCACCATTTCTGGAAGCAGTCGAACCACGTCGTGCACGGCAAAAAACTCTGGGAGCGTGCCCGTGAGCTCCGGCCTGGTTTCACCTGCGCGAAGCTTTTCTGGTGGTACAACATGTACTCCAGCGCCGACTGGTCCATCACCCCGCGGCCAATGTACCCGTCCGACGGCCGGAAATTCTTCGACGTCTACACCCACCCGGCGGCGATCCGTGACGACATCAAGCAGGAGCTCGGCGATTTCCCGTTTCCCTCCTTCTGGGGTCCGATCGCCGGACTGCCCTCGTCCGAGTGGATCGCCGGTTCCGCCCGCTGGACGGAGCAACGCCATCGGCCCGACCTCGCGCTCGTTTACCTGCCGCACCTCGACTACAATCTGCAGCGCCTCGGGCCCGACGACCCGAAACTCGCGGAGGACGTCCGTGCGATCGACCGCGTCACCGGCGACCTGATCGATTTCTATGCCAAGCAGGGCGTGCGCTCCGTGGTTCTTTCGGAGTACGGCATCACCAAGGTCACGCGCTCCATTGCGCTGAACCGGATTTTTCGAGAAAAAGGCTGGATCGCTATCCGCGAGGAAATGGGGCGCGAGCTGCTCGACTGCGGCGCGAGCGCGGCCTTCGCCATCGCGGACCACCAGATCGCCCATGTGTATGTCCGCGATCCGGCGCTCCGGCCCAAGGTCCGGGCGGTGCTCGAGGCCGTGCCCGGCGTGGCCCAGGTGCTCGACGGCACGGCGCTGCAGGCGGCCGGGCTCGATCACGGCCGCTCCGGCGATCTCGTGGTTTTCTCGAGCGAGGATGCGTGGTTCACCTATTACTACTGGATGGACGACAGCCGGGCGCCGGACTTCGCGCGCTGCGTCGATATCCACCGCAAGTATGGCTACGACCCGGTCGAGCTCTTCGTCGATCCCGCGCTCTCGGCGGTGAAACTCCGGATCGGACTGAAGCTCGTGAAGAAGAAACTCGGTTTCCGCATGTTGATGGACGTGATCCCGCTCGACCCCTCGCTGGTGAAGGGATCGCACGGCACGTGTCCCGCCGACAGCGCCGAATGGCCCGTGCTCATCGGCACCGGCAGCGGGACCGAGCCGATGGCGGCGACCGCGGTGCACGACCGGCTGCTGAAAGCTTGCCTCGAGTGATCCCGCGCTGGCGGGGGTAGGGCCGGGTCGACGACCCGGCCGCGATGTTTCCTGATGATTTTGCCACAGAGGCACCGAGCTCACAGAGGTCGGTCAATTCGAGTTCGGAACCCAAACCAAACGACGAGGCTTGGGCTCTGCGCTCTCTGTGCCTCTGTGGCAAAAAACTCCGAAGCAATCCCGGCCGGCCGTTTCGACGTGCTCAAGGTCCCGGGCCTCGCCCGGCCCATTCGGGTCTCAAAATTGTCATCAGCCTGCGACCGCGCTGTAACTCCGGCCAATAAGTCCCAAATTCTTTTCTCGGCAGGGCCGGAATCTTTGCAGACCTTAACGGGGTAGTGCAGGTTACCCTCAATGCCGATGCCCGTCTCTGATCCCGTGCAGATTTCATGTGAAGAGCCCGCGGGGGACACGCGCAAGCATGGGCTGAGCGACATCCTGCCGTGGTTTCAGGCGTTGCGCCGTAATCCGCGTACCATCGGGGCGATTCTTCCCGCCAGCCGGGCCCTCGCCCGGGCCATGGCCCGGAGTGCGGTCAAGGGCCGGCCCGAGTCCGGGATCGTCGAGATCGGCGCAGGGTCCGGCGTGGTCACGGATGCGCTGGTGCGCCTGAGCGACGGCCGCCGTCCGATCAAGGCGGTCGAGGCCAACGGCGCCCTCGCGGCGCGCCTGCAGCGCCGGCTGCCCCAGGTCGATGTCTTTGCCGGGATGTTCGAGGACGTGTACGAGGATATCTTCGCCGGGCTCGAAGGGGCCGTGGTGGTGTCCTCGGTGCCGTTGTTCTCCCTCGATGAGAAGTCCCGCGCGGCCTATCTCGCCGCTTTGGGCACGGCGATCGAGCGCGGCTGGATCAGCCGCTTCGTGCAGTACACCTACTGGCCGGTGCTCCCCTGGGCCGAGGCCAAGACCCTGTGCGGCCTCCGGCCGAAACTGATCACGCTGAATTGCCCGCCCGCGTGGATCTGGTGCCAGGATCATTGAGATCTGTTGTTCCCGGGTAGGGCTGAGGCGGTGCCTCAGCCGCGATAATTCTCCGGAACGGCGGACTCACCGAGTCCGCCCTACCTCGGGCCATCCATTAAAGCCGCTCCTACAGCCGCAGCCCCATTCATCTCCCGCTCCTTGTGTTTTTCCGACGGTGCCCTGAGCTTCGGTCATCATGGCCCGCTCCCAACCGTCCAAGGAAGACTTGGCCCAGGATCGCCTGCCCAAGGCTCCCCTCAACCGCGAGACCCTCGGCCAAGCCATCGAGCTCGCCAGGTATGTGCGCCCCTACCGGACGCGATTCCTGATCGGGCTCGCCACGCTCTTTGTCAGCGCCGCGCTTGGTCTCGCTTTTCCTTTCCTTTCCGGCGCGCTCATCGACGCCGCCATGAAACCCGGTGAGGCCGTCTTGCCCATGCTGGGGGCGATCAGCGTCAACGAGGTGGGGCTGCTGCTGGCCTGCGCCGTGACGATCCAGGCGCTCTGCTCATTCAACAGCGCGCTCGCCTTCAATCGCGTCGGGCAAAGCGCCCTGGCCGATTTGCGCCGCGACTGCTACCGCCGCCTGATCTCGCTGCCGATGTCCTTCTTCGGCCAACGCCGGGTCGGTGAACTCACCAGCCGCATCACGACCGATGTCGCCCAAATTGAGGGCACCTTGATCGACCTCCTGCCGCAGCTCTGCCGGCAGAGTGTTTTCCTCTTCGGCGGTATTGTGATCATCGCGCTGACTTCCATTCGCCTGACCGGCGTCATGCTCGGCACGCTGCCGCTCCTGATCGCCGCCGCGGTGTTTTTCGGCCGGAAGCTGCGCCGTTTCTCCCGCGAGACGCAGGACCAGCTCGCTGCGACCAACACCATCGTGGAGGAAACGCTGCAGGCCATCGCCAGCGTGAAGGCGTTTGCGAACGAGGTCTTCGAGGTGGGGCGTTACGAGAAGTCCAATGCCCGAGTTCTTGCCGCCGCCCTCGGCGCGGCCCGCTGGCGTGCGGTCTTCGTGGCGTTCTTCATCATCGCTCTCTTCGGCGGCATCGTGATCGTCCTCTGGTTTGGCGCGGCGCAGCTGCAGGCCGGCCGGATCAGTCCGGGCGAGCTGACCCGCTTCGGGCTTTACACCATCTTTGTCGGGGGCGCGATGGGCCAGGCCGCGGAGCTCTTCAACCAGGTCCAGAAAAGCGTCGGTGCCACCCAGCGCGTGCGCGAACTCCTCCGGGAGCCGACGGAAGTGGCCTCGGACGGTTCGGACGTGACGGCTCCGGCCGGACTGTCCGCCCGGTTGCGGGGCGAGGTGGCTTTCGAGTCTGTGAGTTTTCGTTATCCCGCCCGGCCCGAGGTGGCGGTGCTCAACGACATCGTGCTCTCTGCCAAGTCCGGCGAACGCATCGCGCTCGTCGGCCCCAGCGGTGCGGGCAAGTCTACCATCACCGCGCTGTTGCTCCGTTTCTACAATCCCGACACCGGGCGGCTGCTCATTGATGGACGCGACGCCCGCAACTATCCGCTCCATTGGCTGCGCGGTCAGATGGCGATCGTGCCGCAGGACGTGCTCCTCTTCGGCGGGTCCATTGCCGAAAACATCGTTTATGGTCGGCCCGGGGCGGACGCCGCCGCGATCCGGGAGGCCGCGCGCCTCGCCAATGCCCACGAGTTCATCTCCGCGTTTCCCGAGGGCTATGAAACCCTCGTGGGTGACCGCGGCATCAAGCTCTCCGGGGGCCAGCGCCAGCGCATCGCGATCGCCCGGGCCATCCTCAAGGACCCCGCGATTCTCATCCTCGACGAGGCGACCAGCTCCCTCGACAGCGAGAGCGAGCGCCTGGTGCAGGAAGCCCTCGATCACCTGATGAAGGGCCGCACCACCTTCATCGTGGCCCACCGCCTCTCCACGATCCGCACGGCTGACCGCATTGCTGTCATCGAGGCCGGCCGCGTCGTCGAGCTCGGCAACCACGACGAACTCTCCGCCAAACCCGACGGCCTCTACCGCCGGCTCAGCTCCCTCCAGTTCGGCCAGCCCGACGCTTCGGGGCAGCCGGTGGTGTTTTGAAAAGCCAAGCGCGGAGTCTTAACCGCGGATTGCGCGGATCCGAACCGGATGTTTCGAATGCTGATCGTCGCTAATCCGCGCTCATGCGGAAGGCTTTGGTTTCTCCCCATCCGGCTTTGATCGGCGTCATCCGCGGTCAAACTCTGGTGGTTTGGTTTCCGGTTTTGCGCCTTCGGCGCTTTGTCGCTGCCAACCCCGGCTCACGTTACGTTTTCCTAGCGTTTGCGGTGCGCCCTAACCCATCCGTAATCCTCGCAGCATCGACGGCTCGGC
>CAIYFD010000011.1 GCA_903925425.1 uncultured Opitutia bacterium
AAATCCGTGAAATCCGTGGTTAAAACTGCTGGGGTTCGGACAACGAGGCTTGGGCTCTGTGAGCTCTGTGCCTCTGTGGCAAAAACCGGTTTGGAAATCATCGCGGTCGCCGCGTCGAGGCAACCTACCCCGAACCCATCCGGTCGGCCCCCGCATCAGGCACGGTTCTGACGCCTGCGCGGCCAACTACACCCGGCGGAAAAACGGCGGTTGTCCGTTGCGGCGGGCCCCGGGTTGTTTTCACTGGCCTGCTGTCATGACCGCCATCGCCTCCCCCGCCCTGACACCCGGTCGCGAGATTGTTTTTCAGGCGCAGGGACTCGCCAAGGTTTACGGCGAGGGCGACGCGGCGGTCCATGCCCTCGACGGCGTGGATCTCAACTGCGCGGCGGGCGAGTTTGTCGTCGTCCTCGGCGCCTCCGGCAGCGGCAAGTCCACCCTGCTCAATCTCCTCGGCGGGCTCGACGTGCCCAGCAGCGGCTCCCTGCTCTACCGCGGCTGGGATCTGGCCCATGCCGACGAGGCCCGCCTGACCCAATTCCGGCGCGATGCGGTCGGTTTTGTTTTCCAGTTCTATAACCTCATCCCGAGCCTGACCGCGCGGGAGAACGTGGCCCTGATCACCGAGATCGCCCAGAACCCGATGAAACCGGAGGACGCGCTGGATCTGGTCGGCTTGAGCGGGCGCCTCGACCACTTCCCCGCCCAGCTCTCAGGCGGCGAACAGCAGCGCGTGGCCATCGCCCGCGCCATCGCGAAACGCCCGGCGGTGTTGATGTGCGACGAACCCACCGGCGCGCTCGACGTCCGCACCGGCATCACCGTCCTCGACGCCATCGACCGGATCAACCGCGAGCTCGGCACACTCACGCTCGTCATCACCCACAACGCCGTCATCGCCGACATGGCCAGCCGCGTGATCACGCTTTCCGACGGCAAGATCACCGGCGAACACGTCAACCAACACCGCCTGCCCGTGGGGGATTTGAAATGGTGAAGACGATCCAGGTCGGCGACAGGATGACGGGGAAAGGTAGGGACGGCTGTCCCCAGCCGCCCTCGATCCAGGGCACGTGGGGACACACGCCCCTACCTTGATGTCACTGCTCGATCTCAAGCTCCTGCGCGATCTGCGCGTGCTGAAGGCCCAGGCGAGTGCCGTGGCTCTCGTCATGGCGTGCGGGCTGGCGATGATGATCATGACCCGCAGCCTCATCGTCTCGCTGGAGACGGCGCGCGACGACTATTACCGCGACAACCGCTTCGGTCAGGTTTTTGCCCGCCTGAAACGGGCGCCGGCTGTGGTCGAGGCCGAGCTGGCCGCGATCCCCGGCGTCGCGACGGTGCAGACCGGCATCTCGCTGCAGGCAACGCTGGACGTCCCCGGGATCGACCAGCCCGCCGTGGGCACGATTCATTCCCTGCCGGAACGCGGCGAACTTGAGCTCGGGCGTCTCTATCTCCGTCAGGGAAAAATGCTCACCGGCCGGGCCGAGCCGGGCGAGGTGCTCGTCGGCGAGGCCTTTGCCGAGGCCAACAACCTGAAGCCGGGCGACACCCTCAACGCCGTGCTCTACGGCCGCGGTCAGGTTTTCCGCATCGCCGGCATCGTGCTCTCACCCGAGTACGTCTTCGAGGCCCCGCCCGGCGCCGCGCTGCCGGACAACCGCACCTACGGCGTCTTCTGGATGCCGTACAAGGAGCTCGCGACCGCCAGCAACCTCTACGACGCGTTCAACGAGATCACCCTGACCCTCGCACCCGGCGCCTCCGAGCGGGCCGTGATCGCCGCCGTGGACCGCGTGCTCGAGCCTTACGGCGGCCGCGGTGCCTACGGTCGCGAATCTCATCCCTCGCACACGCGCCTGCGCGACGAGATCGGCACGCTGCGCGGACTCTCGGTCGGGTTCCCCCTGGTGTTCCTCAGCGTGGCCGCGTTCATGGTCAACGCGGTCATGAGCCGCCAGATCACGCTGCAACGGGAGCAGATCGCGATCCTCAAGGCCTTCGGCTACTCCAACCGCCAAGTCGGCTGGCACTACCTGAAGTTCGCTCTGGTGATTGTGTTTGCCGGCACGCTGCTCGGCGCAGTCGGCGGGGCGTTTCTCGGCCAGAAGCTGGTTGAGATGTACCACCTGTTTTTTCGATTCCCCCATCTGGAGTTCAAGCTGGCGACCAATGCACTCATCGCGGCGGGCGTCGTCTGCGCCCTCGCCGCGATCGTGGGTGTGCGCGGCGCGGTCCGCGCGGCGATCGCCCTGCCGCCGGCCGAGGCGATGCGCCCGGAGCCTCCCACCCGTTACCGGCCGGCGTTGGTGGAGCGCCTCCGTTTCGGCCGGGCACTCCCCGCCTCCGTGCGGATGATGCTCCGCAACATCGAGCGGCGGCCCTGGCGGGCGTTGCTCACCTCGGCGGCACTCGCCCTCGCCACCGGGATCCTCGTGGTCCCGAGTGCGTTTCGCGACGGCATCAACTACGTGATGGATTATCAGTGGGACATCATCCAGCGGCAGACCGCGTTCGTCGCGCTGATCGAGGGCGCACCGGCCCGGGCCCTGTCCGACCTGCGGCATCTACCCGGGGTGATCCTCGCCGAGCCGGTCCGGAACGCGCCGGTGGAAATCCGCAACGGCAGCCGCATGCGGCGCCTGAATGTGCAGGGTCTGCACCAGCACTCCGTGCTCAACCGGGTCATCGATGCCAATGATCGGGAAATCCTCCTGCCTGCCCACGGGCTCGTCCTTTCCTCGAAGCTCGCCGAGGTGCTGGGCGTCACCGCCGGCGACGAGGTGAACCTGCGCGTGCTCGACGGCAAACGCGCCGAGCTGCGGGTGCGGATCGCCGGCCTCTCGGAGGATTTTGCGGGCACGGCGGCGTTCATGGAGCTCGACGCGCTCAACCGCCTGCTCGGCGAGGGCGACCTGATCAACGGAGCCTATCTCTCCGTGGCCGCCGGCAGCTGGCGCGAATTCCTGCGGGAGCTGAAACAAATTCCCCAGACTGCGAGCCTGCTGGTGAAGGACTCGATCCGGAACAGTTTCCGGAAGACCACGGCTGAGAGCATCGGACTGATCCAGCGCCTGTATCTGGCCTTCGCGACCGTGGTCGCGTTCGGCATCGTCTACAACAGCGCCCGCATCTCGCTCTCGGAGCGCCAGCGCGAGCTGGCGACGTTGCGCGTGATCGGATTCACGCGGGGCGAGGTGGCGGTCGTGCTGGTCGGCGAGCTCGCCCTGCTGACCCTCGTGGCCTTGCCCGCGGGCCTGCTGGTCGGCTCTTTTTTTGCCGCGGGCATCATTCAGACGGTGAACAACGAGTTCATCCGCCTGCCGCTGATCCTGACCTCGTTCAACTTCGCCTTCGCCGTGCTGGTGGTCTCCGTGGCCTCGGTCGCCTCAGCGATCCTCGCCTGCCGGAAGCTCGACGGACTTGATCTTGTCGGCGTGCTCAAGGCGCGCGATTGATTTTCCCATGAATAACGCCGCCAACTCCGCCACTCCCCCGCCCCGCGACCCGCGTTCCGCCGGCCGCTGGACCCGCCGTCTGCCCTGGTTGGGCGGAGCCGTGCTCGTGGCGCTGATCGCGGTCGGCCTCTGGCCCAAGCCGCTCCCGGTGGAGGCCGGCGTGGTTTCCCGCGGAGCCCTGTCCGAGACCGTGAACGAGGAAGGCATGACGCGCGTGAAGAACCGCTACGTGGTCTCAGCCCCGGTGGCCGGCCAGCTGCGCCGCATCGACTGGAAGGCCGGCGCCGAGGTGATCGCCGGTCGCACCCCGCTCGCCGTGCTCGAAACCGCGGGAGCCGACCTGCTCGACGCCCGCGCCCAGGCGCAGGCCGACGCGCGCGTGCGCGGGGTCGAGGCCGCGCGCGACGCCGCGCAGGCGCAGAATGCCCGGGCGGACGCGGCGGCCAAGATGTACGCGACGGATTTCGGCCGGATGCAGCGCCTCCTCGAGCAGAAGGCCATCTCCGTGCAGGAATTTGATGCCGCCCAGATGAAATCGATTACCTTCGCGCAGGAGGCCCGGGCGGCCGAGTT
>CAIYFD010000012.1 GCA_903925425.1 uncultured Opitutia bacterium
CACCCGACCCTCGAGGGCATCGTCCGCCGCAGCTGCGGCCTGCTCAAGGTCGAGCTCGACACCGGCGGCGCGCAGGAAATCGCCACCCGCGCCCGCGGCACGCCGCGCGTCGCCAACAACCTGATCAACTTCGTCCGCGACTACGCCCAGGAGCGCGCCAAGGGCCGCATCACCCAGCCCGTCGCCGCCGCCGCGCTCGAGCTGCTCGAGATTGACGCCGCCGGGCTCGACGAGATGGACAAGCGTGTCCTCCGCGTGATGGCCGAGAATTATGGCGGCAAGCCCGTCGGCATCACCACCATCGCCGTCGCCGTCGGCGAGGAAGCCGAGACCCTCGAGGAAGTGCACGAACCCTTCCTCATCCAGGAAGGCTACCTCCAGCGCACGCCGCAGGGCCGCATGCTCACCCCGAAAGGCTACGCCGCGATCGGACTCAAGCCCTCCAGCGGCGACCAGGGTTCGCTGCTCTGATTCCTCTCCGTCCGCGGTTTACGCCTTAGGTTTGCTCGTGCGCGAGGCCAGCCAGAGCCAGAGAAGCAAGGTCGGGACCCAGAACGGGAAGATTCCGTAGAGCGTGTCGCTGACGGAATGCGAGCGGCGGTCCACCGCCAGGAACACGTTCACCGCGAAGGCGAGCGACAGTAGGGTCGCGAGAAAACCCGCCACGGAAACGGGGAGATACAGCCAGCCCCACGGTTTGAACCACGGTGTGTTCATGATCAGAATTTGAAATATATGACCGGGGCCAAGGCCGCACCCGCGGCCCCGGCCTGCAGCAGGAGCACCCACCACGCCCGGCGCGGGTCGCGCCGCAACCACGTGAGGGCGAAGAAGGCCACCACCGGCAACTGTCCCACCATGAGAAGTTGAAAACTATGCGCGGCCGCACCCTCGTCGGCCTCGTGCACCATGCCGAAGAGCGCGATGCGACCCACCACAAGGACCAGAGCGGCCAGGGACATCGCGATGGGAAGAAAGCCGCTGGCGTGCTTCAGCGGATGAACGTTGATCCGCGGGGTTTCAAAATCGGTTTCCATGCCACCAGGGTGGGTTTTCTCCATGAAGTCCTGACGAAGACACCATGAAATGCTCGGGAAATCAACCCGCCTGCACTCACAACGTGGCAACCGCTTCGCCGCCCGGGCGCGTAGCCAAGGACGCATCACCGCCGTGCAGATGAGCGATCTCACGCGCCAGCGCCGGTCCGAGGCCCGTGCTTTTCCGACCGGAATCCCGCCGCGGCGGCGAATAGAAACGGTGTCACACCGAGACACGGACAACCCAGAGACCGGAGTTGGTTACTCGGTATCCGCCGAGTCTCGATAGGCGCATAGGTTCGCCGTCAGAGATCGCCGGCCTCGGGCCGGAGGATGATCTCCTCCACCACCGTGCGGCGGCCGAGGCGCCAGATGTCCACGAACGCCTGGGCGACGTCCTCGGCGGGCATGATGCGTTCAGGCTTCACGCCGCTGCCCGACCACGAGGGCGACCAGGTCGCGCCGGGATGAACACAGCAGACGCGGATGCCCTTACCCTTGGTCTCGGTTCGCAGGACTTTCGCGAGACCCGTCACGCCGAACTTCGCCGCGCAGTAGGCCGCGGAATTCGGATAGGCCCCGAGCCCGGCGATCGAGCTCATGAAAAATACGTCGCCCCGCTTGCGCCGCAGCATGGCGGGCAGGAAGGCCTGCGTGACGAGGAACGCGCTGCGCAGGTTCACCGCGATCATGCGGTCAAACATCGCGGCCTGGGTCTTCGTAAACGGCGCCGCCTCAAACGCGCCGGCGTTGTTGATCAGCACGTCCACGCCGCCGAAACGCTTCGCCACGGCCTTCGCCGTCTTCGCCACCGCGGCCTCCCGCGAGACATCGCAGGAAAAGACCTCGACCTCGGCGCCCCATGCTTCGCAGACCTTGGCCACCGCCGTGAGGTTGCCCCGGTGGCGCGCCACGAGCGCCAGCCGCACGCCGGGCACCTCGCGGGCAAAGACCTTCGCGATCGCCGCGCCGATCCCCTGCGACGCGCCGGTGATGAGAATGACGGGGCCGGACTTTCTATTGGAGGGCATGGGGAGCGTGTCTTGGGTCTGCGGCGATTCTTTCGGCCAACGCTTAACGTTTAACGCTCAACGCTTAAGTTCAAAGCCAAGTCACCGTCTTCATTTCGTGGATCAAACACTCAAGCGTTCAGCGTTAAATGTTGAGCGTTAAGCGTTGCCCGGAGCTCGTCTCAGCAGAGCAGCGAGCCGAAGTCCATGAAGTCGGCGGAGAAGCCGCCCGGCACGCCCTTGCAGATCACGCTCACGGCGTCGTGCGAGTGCAGCGACTCGAGGTGCGAGCAGGCGATGCGGAAATCCACGATGCGCTTGTCGGCGTCGAATTCCTTGTAGAGGAGGCGCGCGGCGTCCTCGACAAACTTCAGGTACGCGCCGTTGAGCTCGGCGAAGGCCTGCTCGTCCTCGCGCTTCACCATCACCTGCGTCTCGGTCTGCAGCGCGTTGAGACAGTGGGCGTGCACGTCCTCGATCCAGATCTTCTTCCCCGCCGCCTCCTCGAGGGTGATGCGCGCCTTGCTGCGCTGCGAGTGCGGCACGGCATAGGCGCCGCGGAGTTCGCGCGCGTGCTCGGACAGCTCGGCGCTGCACGGGCAGGCGGACGAGTAGACGAAATCGAAGTGGATGAAGCGGCGGTAACGGCCGTCGCGGGTCATCACGCCCTCGAAGGCGACGTCGTAGTACTGCCAGCCGGCGAGGTCGCTGCGCAGGCTGGGCCGCAGCATGGGATAGGAGAACTTCACCTTCAGGCGGGCGTCCTTCGTCTCTACTTTGCGCAGGTAGGCCTTGAGGATCTTGCCCATCCATTCGCCGGTCACGACGCCGTTCTTGTGGTCGTAGAACGAGCGCATGATGCGGCTCATGTTGATCCCCTTGAGCTCGGCCTCGAGCGAGACGGTGCCGGTGATGCTGGCCTCGAGCGTGAGGACCTTGCCACCCTTGGTGCGGATCTTGAGCGGGAGGCGGAAGTTGTGGATGCCGACCTGCTGGATCGGCACGTTGGCGCCCTGGATGGCGTCGTGCGCGGCCTGCATCATGTCGGGCAGCGAGGCGCGGTGCGCGATCGTGGCTTTGAACTTCTTGTCGTAGCCGCGCTTGATCTTCGGCGGCTGGCCGGAGCTCGAGTTGTGGAGATACATCGGCTTCATCGGCGGCCCTCCGGTCCGTAATACTCCGCGAAGTTGCGCGGCGTCTCGTAGAGCCGGATGCAGTAAAGCTTCCCGGCGGGGATGCGCGGGGCGATCCGGTTCCAGAACGCGATCACGAGATTCTCGGTCGAGGGGTTGGTGCCCTTCAGGAACGGCACCTCCTCGTTCAGGTTGCGGTGGTCGCACGGCGTCACCACGGCGTCATTCAGAATGCGCTTCAACTCGCCGAGATCCAGGATGTAGCCGGTCTCCGGCGAGGGATGGCCCGCCACGGTGGCCTCAAGGACGTAGTTGTGGCCGTGCCAGTGCGGGTTGGTGCAGAGGCCGTACATCTTGGTATTCCAAGCCTGGCTCTTCGCCGGGTTGTGCAGCCGGTGGGCGGCGTTGAAATGCACTTGGCGCGTGATGTACACCGGGCCGGCCAGCCGTAGGCTCGGCGAGGGCTGGGCGGCGGCGACCTTGGCCACGGAAGGCGTCCGGGCACTGCGGCGGCTGGATTTGACAGGCATGGAGGGAAGACCTTGCAGGGGAAAGTCCCCGCGGTCAACCGCCGGGCCCTGCCCAACATTTCACGTAATACGTGAAATGCTGGGCAGGGCCGGTAGGGCCGCGACTCCGTTCACCGCCGAATTTCCGCAACGCGGCGGTCGCGGAGAGACGCGCCCTACCAGATCATGATTCTGAACCGGATTTAAGTTGTGGCGGCACCCGCCGCGGGCCTTCCATCCGCCCATGTCCATGCGCTTTTGCATTCTCGGCAGCGGCAGCGCGGGCAACTCGGCCCTGCTCCAGACCGAAGGCGCGCGCGTACTGGTCGATGCCGGCTTTTCCGCCCGCAAGCTCGGCGAACTCCTCGCCGGGGTCGGTGAATCGCTCGACCGGATCGACGCCATCTTCCTGACCCACGAGCACGGCGACCACGCCGCAGCGGTCGTCGGCCTGAAGAAGTTCCCGCACATCCAGGTATTCGCCAACGCCGCCACCGTGCACGCACTGCAGTCCGGCCTCGGAGTGCACCGGCCGGCGTGGCAGGTGTTCGAGACGGGCGCGCGTTTCACGTTCCGCGACCTGACCGTCGAGAGCTTCAGCGTGCCGCACGACGCCGCCGACCCGGTGGGGTTCATGTTTCACTCGGGCCACGAGGATGACCTCCTCTCCCCCCGGCGCAGCCTCGCCTGGCTCACCGACCTCGGCCATGCCCCGGCCCACATCCGCGAACGCATCCGCGAGGCCCACGTGCTGGTCGTCGAGGCCAACCACTGCGCCACGATGCTTCAGGCCGACTCCAAGCGGCCGTGGTCCGTGAAACAGCGCATCAGCGGCCGCCACGGCCACCTTTCCAACGAGGGCGCCCGCGAGCTCCTCGCCTC
>CAIYFD010000013.1 GCA_903925425.1 uncultured Opitutia bacterium
CGGCCGCTTCTTTTTTCCGGAGTTGCGCCGGCCAGAACCCGCCGGGCGCCCGAGAAAACGAATAGGTGAAACCTCATGCAGGGGATGACTTTCCGCCGGGAATCCGCGCTGGGCGGACAATCTCTCGCCGGCAGCTCCGCCGAGGTTGGGCAGAATGAAATGGGCGAATGGCACGCCAGTGAAGGTGCCTCCTTACTGGAAATCGGCGTTGCGGCGCCGGCCGGGGCCGTGAAGGGTTTTAGCCATGAACCGTGCCTTCTGGTGTCTCGCGTTCGGATTCGGATCGATGTTTGCCACCGGCGTGGCGGCGCCCGCCGCCCCGGTGGTGCCCGCACCCGCGGGCGTGCTCAACGTCATGGAGCGCGTGGCGGACTGGCAGCTCGCGCATTCCCCGGCGGACCGGCCGCGCGACGGCTGGGTGCAGGCGGCCGGCTACACCGGCATCATGGCGTTGTCCGGGATCTCCAAGAGCCCGCGCTTTGAGGAGGCGATGATGAAGATGGGGGTGGAAAACCAGTGGAAGCCTGCCGGCCGCGTCTATCACGCCGACGACCACTGCGTGCTCCAGACTTACATCGAGCTTTATACCCGCCACCCCGACAAGGCGATGCTGGCTCCCGCGATCGCGCGCTTCGACGCCATCCTCGCGGCGCCCACTCCGGTCGGGAACGAGTTCAAGGCCCCGGACCGCGTGATCAACTACTGGTGGTGCGACGCGCTGTACATGGGTCCGCCGTCCTGGATCGGACTGTGGAAGGCGACGGGCAAGGCGGCCTACCTGGATTTTGCCCTCGAAAACTGGTGGAAGACTTCGGACTTCCTCTACGACAAGGAGGAGTACCTCTATTTTCGCGACGCCACGTATTTCGCCAAGCGCGAGTCCAACGGAAGAAAGATC
The DNA here is from genome assembly GCA_903925425.1 of uncultured Opitutia bacterium. Lineage (GTDB taxonomy): Bacteria > Verrucomicrobiota > Verrucomicrobiia > Opitutales > Opitutaceae > CAIYFD01. The sequence continues at coordinate 899 of CAIYFD010000013.1, forward strand.
TTCTGGTCGCGTGGCAATGGCTGGGTGGTCGGGGGACTGGTGCACGTCCTCCAACTCCTCCCGTCGGGGCATCCGGCCCGGGCCAAGTTCGAGCAGCAGTTCCGCGAGATGATGGCTACGCTCGTCACCCTGCAGGCCGAGGACGGCTTCTGGCGCTCGAGCCTGCTTGATCCGGCAGAGTACCCGGCGCAGGAGGCGAGCGGAACGGGATTTTTCTGCTACGGCCTGCTGTGGGGTGTGAACGAGGGTCTGCTCGATCGCGCGACCTATCTACCCGCGGCGCTGAAGGGCTGGGCCGCGCTGAACACCTGCGTGCAACCCGACGGCAAGCTCATCCACATTCAGCCGATCGGCGCCGACCCGAAGAAATTCGACGAAAACTCGACCGAGCCCTACGGCGTCGGCTCGTTCCTGCTCGCGGGCAGCGAACTGTTCCGCGTGCGGTCGTTGTAAAAGATTGTCTCCGGGTGAGGGCCCCGGACTACAAAATGAGATCCCGATAGTTTCGGGGTGCTTTCACCCCGAACTTTACTTCACGGCCTTGGCGACCTCGACCGCGTAAACCTGCAGGGCGTTGCCCTGCATCTTGGAGCGGAAGATGAGCCACCTGTTGTCGGGCGTGAACATCAGGTTGGGTTCGACGCCGGTGGTCTTGCTGTAGTCGTGCGCCGCCATGTTGAAGAGCTTCTCCACGGTGAAGGCGCCGACTTTCACCTTTTCTCCGCCGACCTCGATGGTCTCCGTTTTGCCGGCGACCGGCGTGAAAAGATAGAGCCACTTGTTGTTGACCGGCGGCTCGAGGGTCCGGGCATTGGGCAGGGGCGTCTTGTTCGCCACGCCATCCGGTCCGCCGCCGTCGCCGGCGAAGAGCTTGCCGTCCCAAGAGACGTTGTAGTGCACGGACCACTCCTCGCGCCGGATCGGGTAGCGGATGCGCTCGCCCGTGTACGCATTGATGCCAGCCAGCCAGAACTCGACCGAACGCGGCGTCTGCAGGTCGTACCAGACCTGCTGGCCGTCGTGGCTGAAGAATTCGTGACCCGCGATCTCGTAGGGCATCGTGCGCGGATGCATCAGCCGGATGGCAGTGCCGTCGTTGTGCATCGTCCAGATGCGGTCCACGACGTGCCATTCGCCTTCGTGGCAGTAGAGGACCAGGTAGGGATCCGTGGGTGACGACTGGACGTGGTTCAGGTTGTCGGTCGTGGGGTGAAAGGTCTTCAGTTCACCCGTGGTGAGGTTGACGGAGAAGAATTGCACCTGGCGCGCCGCCCCCGCCGCCACTGGGCCGGGCACGGAGGTCTTGCCGATAATCATCGTCTCGTCGGCGGACACCCCGCCGAATTCGCCGGTGAAGGGCAGGGCGATGATCTCGCGCGTGACCTTCGTGTCCACGTTGGTCGCGAAGATCACGGTGTGGCCGTCGACGTTCCTCTGGTAATAGACGGTGGGCGTTTTCCGCCCGACCTCGATTCCGCCGCTGCTGCCCATGCCATAACGCACGCCGGGAGCCACCAGCTCGATCTCGCGAGTCTGCAGGTTGACGGTGGAAAGCCCGCCGGGCGTGGCGATCACCATCTTGTCGCCCTTGGGCGTGAAGGCATTTTGGTGAAAATAGAGACTCGCGCTGCCGGGCTCGTCGGTGAGCCGGACGATGCGGTGCCCGGTCTCGGGATCGATCCACTCGGCGGGCAGGCTTGCCGGGGCGGCGGCGGTGGCGAGGGAGCGCGCCGCCATGACGGTCAGCGCAAGCAGGAGTGCGGGCTGCTTCATGGTCGGCCTATTGCTCCACGAGGCCCGCGATCGAATAATCCCAGCGGTCGGAGCGGAACGGCGCGGCGGGCAGGCCGGCGGCGTTGTAGAGATTGCAACCCAAGCCTTCGGGAAAGTTATCCCACGCGTAGCGCACCGCGACGGGAGCGGCGACCTGGGGGCTGCTGACCAGGATGGTGTCGCCCTTGATCCGCGCTTCGGCTTCGACGAATTTTCCGTCGGCTCCGGCGACTTGGAAGCCCTTGAGCGGGCCGCTCTTCGCGACGAGGCCGCCGCCGAGGTGGGTGAAGCTGACGCGGAGTGCATTCGGTGCGGCCTGTGTCGCCTGGTACATTGGACCGGAGTACTCGAGCTGGCGGCCGTAAACGTTGGCGAGGGCGATGCGGGTCAGGCGGTCGCCGAGTGGGGCCTTGTCGTGGGGGTGCACGTTCTTGGCTTCGCCGAGGTCGATGGTCACGGCCATGGCGGTGTTCGGCAGGGCGAGCACCGCCATCTGCTCCTCACGAATGCGGGGGTTGTTGCTGATGTTCTGCTGGCCGGGGAGCTGCACGAGGTAGAAGGGGAAATCCCCCTGACTCCAGCGCCGGCGCCAGTCGGCGATCAGGGCCTTCTGCACCTCGCCGTAGAGGTTGAGCCCCGGTGTGCCGCCGATGATCGACTCGCCCTGGTACCAGAGGGCGCCGCGGATGGCGTAGGGGATGATCGGGTTGATCATGCCGTTGAAGGCCACCGTCGGGAAATGCTGGTCTCCGACGGGGTCACTCAACCTGGTTGGCGCGGTGGCGGGGCGCGGCTTGTTGATCGGCGTCGGGCGGATGGGCGCGTCGGCCACGGGGCCCTGCGGGGTCCGGCGGTAGTACGCCACGGAGGCGTCGAGCGAATCGAGCATCCATTTCAGTTTGGGGTCGCCCATGGCCTCGCGGGAGATCCAGGCCTCGGCGCAGCTCGCCCCGACCGCTGCGACGACGATGCCGACGGGGACGTTGAGCTCTTTCTGGAGGTCGCGGGCGAAGAGATAACCGACGGCGGAAAAACCGGGAACGGTCGCGGGGCTGCACACCAACCACTCGCCGGTGACCTCGGTCCGGGGCTCGTAGGACTTGGTCCCCTTGACCGTGAACATGCGGATCCGCGGATAGTCGGCCGCGGCGATTTCCTGCTCCTCGTTGATCAGGCCGGCGAAGCTGGCTTTCGCCTTCGAGACGGTGAATTCCATGTTGGACTGGCCGGAGCCCAGCCAGACCTCGCCGACGAGCACGTCCTTGATGACGAGCGGGGCCGGCGTCTGGTCGCCGGTGATGGTCAGCTCCACGGGGCCAGCCGCAGTGAGCCGGCCGAGCCGGGCCATCCACGTGCCGTCCGCAGCGGCGACCGCAGTGGCCTGCTGGCCGGCGACGGCGACGGAGATTTTTTCACCGGGTGCCGCAGAACCCCAGACGGGAACGGCCATGCCGGACTGCAGGACCATGTGGTCGCTGAAAAGGGCGTTGGGCTTGACGTTGGCGGCGAGCGGGGAGGCGCCGGCGAAAATAACGGCCAGCAACGCGACGAGGGGGAAGGAGTTTCTCATGGCAGACCTTGCAGGGGGTGGGGTTTCCCGTGGCAGGTGGACGCGCCGCGGGCGTAATTGGAGGTTGAACCATATCCCGTGGCGTTGGCGACTCTGGAACACCCCTGACGGCCGGCGGGATATTGTCTGGGGAGGAACGATCCCGGACTGGCATCTGCGGGGAATCTGGTTTCACCCCGCCGGCCTCGGTCATCGCCCCTTCACCGCACCCCTATCATGAAACGCCAAGTCTTCGCGGTCTGGCGCAGCGACCTCAAGTCAGGCCGCAACCCGATCTTTAGCGAGAGCAACGTCCTCCAGGACACGCCGTACATGTGCGGCACACGGTTTGAAAACGACCCGGGTGAAAATCCCGAGTAACTCATCGGTGCCGCCCACGCCGGCTGCTTCAGCATAGCGTTCTCCGCCGAGCACGGCAAAGCCGGCCTCAAGCCCGACGAGATTGCGACCACCGCCATGGTCACCCTCGACAACCATCCGCAAACGAGCTCGATCGTGACGAAGATCCACCTCGGGATGACCGCGAAGATTCCCGGCATCGATGCCGGGAATCTTCGCCGCGATCGCGGATGGCGCCAAGAAGGGCTGGCCGATCTCCC
>CAIYFD010000014.1 GCA_903925425.1 uncultured Opitutia bacterium
AAACCGATCAAGGCACGGAAGCCAAAACGCTGAGCCAGACAGGATCGGGGTAGGGCTGAGGCGGGGGCCTCAGCCGCGATGCCTGATCTCGATCCCGGCTGAGGCACCGCCTCAGCCCTACCGGCGCTACCGCGCCATTGCTGGCGCTCAGCCCAGCACCTGCCGCTCGGGCTTCAGCACGCCGATGCAAGGCAGGTTCCGGTAGCGCTCGGCGAAATCGAGGCCGTAGCCGACGACAAACTTGTTCGGGATTGAGAACCCCACGTAGTCCGCATCGAAGGGCACCTCGCGCCGACCCTTCTTGTCGAGCAACACGCAGACCCGGAGGCTGGCCGGGCGTTTTTTACGGATGAGCTTGGAGACGACCGACAGAGTCCGGCCGGTATCGAGGATGTCGTCCAGCAGCAGTACATGCCGGTCCTTGATATCGAGGGTCAGGGCTTGGATCACCCGGGGGCGGCCCGAGGACTTGGTGTTATTGCGGTAACTCGAGATCCGGATGCAGTCGAGGCGCACGGGGTTGTCGATCTCGCGCAGCAGATCGGCGGTGAAGAGGATGGCGCCGTTGATGATGGCGATGACCGTGATCGGCTCGTCGCCGTAGGCAGTCATGATCTCCCGGCCCAAGCTGCGCACCCGACGGCGGATGGCCGACTCCGCGATCAGAACACGCTCCAGTTCGGGATAGGCACGGGTGCGGCGGGGTGACGGCATGGCCCGGCGAGCCAAGCAGGCCGAACCCGTTGGGCAACGATTTTGCACCGGCGCGTGGGCAGGATTACTTTGACTTGGCGGTGGCGCGCCGGTTGCTTCCGCGTGAGCTCACGAACGGATGATTTCGATACGGATCCAGCAACTGACAAAGAAGTTCGGTCCCATCACCGCACTGCACCAGCTGGACCTGGAAATCGCCCCCGGCGAGCTGTTCTTCCTCCTGGGACCCAGCGGCTGCGGCAAGACCACGCTTTTGCGTAGTCTGGCGGGCTTCTACATCCCGGAATCGGGCAAGATCCTCTTTGGCGACGAGGACGTCACCCGGCTGGAGCCCCACAAGCGCAACACCGGAATGATGTTCCAGAGCTACGCGCTCTGGCCGCACATGACCCTTGCCGAGAACGTGGCGTTCGGCCTGGAGGAGCGGAAGGTGCCCGCGGCTGAAATCAAGCGCCGGGTCGGCGAGGCCCTGGAGTCGGTCCGCATGAGCGAGTACGCCCAACGCAAGCCCAACCAGCTTTCCGGCGGCCAGCAGCAGCGCGTGGCCTTGGCGCGCGCCCTCGTGATCCGGCCGCGCTGCCTCCTGCTCGACGAGCCGCTGTCGAACCTCGACGCCAAACTGCGCCTCGAGATGCGCACGGAAATCCGCCGGGTCTGCAAGGAATTCAAGCTCACCACCGTGTACGTGACGCACGACCAGAAGGAGGCGCTGTCCATCTCCGACCGCATGGCTATCCTCGACGGCGGCCACATCAAGCAGGTCGGCACGCCCCGGGAGGTGTACAGCCGCCCCCATTCGAAACTGGTGGCGAATTTCATCGGCGAGACGGATTTCCTGGCCGGCCGGGTGGTCTCGGTCACCGGCGACCGCGTGGAAGTGCAGACCAACATCGGCCACTTCAAGGGCGTGCTCGGCGACCCGTCCCGCCCGCCGGCCTTTGGCACGAACATCACGGTCTCGATCCGGCCCGAATGCTGGATCCTTTCCACCGAGCGGACGGGCGACAACTCACTGCCGGGCCGGATCGGAGAGTCGGTCTACCTGGGTGAAGTCGCGCAGCACGCGTTTGTCTGTGGCGAGACCACCCTGAAAGTCTTCGAGCTCAACCCCCGCTTCGCGGCGCAGGCCGGCCGCGGCCAGGTCTACGCCACCGTGCGCCCTGAGGATGTCGTGGTGTTGGTGGAGTAAGTAGCCAGCAGTTTTTAACCACGGATTTCACGGATGATGCATCGAGTGTACCCGATCCGACCGATCCTTCCCAATCCGTGCCATCCGTGAAATCCGTGGTCAAAGCCTTCTGATGTTTCCCCGGCTTCTTATTCTGGCCGCCCTGGCGGGCATCGTGGCGCTCCCGTTCGCCCTGCGGCCGAAGCAATCCGCCGTGGCCGCAACGGACGACACCGTGGTCGTGATCACGCCGCACAACGAGGCGTTGCGCACCGAGTTCGGCCGCGGTTTTCAGAAATGGTATCAGGCCAAGACCGGACGGACCGTCTCGGTGGACTGGCGCGTGATTGGTGGCACGAGCGAGATCACCCGTTACCTCGAAGGCGAGTACGTGGCCGCCTATCGCAACCGCTGGACCGGCGTGCTGCACCGCGAATGGAGCGCCGAGGTCCAGGCCGGCTTCCAGGCGGCGAAGGTCGCGCCCGACGCCCCGGCGGCCGTGAAGGAAGCCCGCGCGGACTTCCTCGCTTCAAATGTTAGCTCGGGTCTCGACCTCTTCTTCGGCGGCGGCGTCTACGATTTCGACAAGCAGGCGCAGGCCGGCCGGATTGTGGCCAGCGGCATCCTGACGCAGCACCCGGAGTGGTTCGGCGACGCCGTAATCCCCCAGACGTTGGGCGGCCAGACCTTCTGGGACAAGGAAGGGCGCTGGATCGGCTCGGTCCTGAGCTCCTACGGCATCATCTTCAACCGCGACTCGTGGAAACGCCTCGGCATGGAGCAGGACCCGCGGCAGTGGGCCGACCTGAAGGATCCGCGCCTGATCGGCGAGATCGGGCTGTGCGACCCGACCAAGAGCGGCTCGATCGCGGCGGCCTTCGAGAATCTCATCCAGCAGCAGATGCACCTGCGCGTGGCGGCGCTGAAGACGGCCGACCCGGCGCTGGCGGCGCGCGACCCAAAGACGCTCGAGGCGCAGGCGGTGCCCGAAGGCTGGATCGAGGGCCTGCGCCTCATGCAGCTGATCGGAGCCAATGCCCGCTACTTCACCGACACCTCGCAGAAACCCCCGATCGACGTGGCGGCGGGCAACTGCGCCGCGGGCATGTGCATCGATTTCTACGGCCGCCAGCAGGCCGAGGCCGTGAACCGGCGCGATGACGGGCCCGACCGGCTCGGTTACGTCTCGCCCCCGGGGGGCACCTCGTACTCGGTCGACCCGATCGCCCTGATGCGTGGCGCGCCGAACGCGGCCGTGGGCAAGGCCTTCATCGAGTACGTGCTTTCACCGGAGGGTCAGGCCGTCTGGAACCTGCGCACCGGCACACCGGGCGGCCCTGCACGATTTGCCCTGCGCCGCCTGCCCGTGCGGAAGGACTTTTATGCCCGCGCCGACCTGAAGGCGCTGCGCAGTGATCCGCAAGAGGATCCCTTCGCGCAAGGAGACCAGCTCGTGTACCGCAGCGAGTGGACAGGCAGTCTCTTCAACGAAATGTCCTTCATCATCCGGGTCATGTGCAGCGACACCCACACGGAACTGGCGCAGGCCTGGCGGGCGATCATCGCGGCCCCCGAGCCGCAAAAGAGCCGCGCCTTGGCCGTCCTGCAGGATCTGTCGGTGGTCGACTACGCCCGCGCCGGCGGCGCCATCAAGCAGGGCCTCGGCGCGAAGGACAAATCGGTTGGCATCCGACTGGCCGCCGATCTCGGGGAGCATTTTCGGCAGAACTATGCCCGCGCCGAAGCAATCGCCAAAGGCCGCGACTAAGGTCGCTCTGCCCTCGGACCGCTGGGCTCCATCAGCCCGGCAGGGCCTATAGTTTCCCGAAAGCCGCCGCGAACGCCTGCTTGTCCGCCGCCTTGAAGAACGAAGTGCCGGCCACGAAGGTGTCGGCCCCGGCGGCGCGGCACTCCGCGCCGTTGGCCAGATCGATGCCGCCGTCGACCTCGAGGCGGAAACCGAGATTGCGGCCTTTGCGCCAGTCGGCGACCTGCTCGACCTTCGCCAGCATGTCGCGCCGGAAACTCTGGCCGCCAAAGCCGGGCTGCACGGTCATCACCAGCACCAGATCCACGAGCCCGAGCAGGGGCTCGATCGCCTGGGCCGGCGTGCCGGGGTTAAGCACGATGCCGCACTGGCAGCCGAGTTGGCGAATGCGGGCGAGCGTCGCGGTGTGATCGTAGGCGGGCTCGATGTGGATGCTGATCAGATTCGCGCCCGCCTGAGCGAAGGACTCGATGTAGCGCTGCGGCTCGGACAGCATCAGGTGCGTGTCGAAAAAGAGCTTCGAGCCCGCCCGGCGCAGCGCCGCGAGGGTCTCCGGCCCGAACGTCAGGTTGGGCACGAAATGCCCGTCCATGATGTCGAGATGCAGCCACGGGGCGCCCGACTGGGCGACAGCGGCCGCGCTATCCGCGAGGTGCGCGTGGTCTCCGGCGAGGAGCGAGGGGGCGAGGATGAGTGCGGGCACGACGGCCTTCACCAAACGTCCAGCGCAGCGTGGGCAACCTTTTTCGCGAGGTCGCCCGCCAGGTCGGGCAGCGCCTGTGCCTCCGCCGGGAGCTGGCCGCTGTCCGTGAAGACGTCTCGCACGCCGTCAACCGGGCGGCCGCTGAACAGCACCTTGCCGCTGCGATTGTCCTGCAGGGTGAGCTTGCCGGAGAGGGTGACCGCGAACTTGCGGGCCAGGCCGGTGTCCCCCGGCCGCGCCGTGGCGGCCACCCGGCTGTAACCGGTGAGGACGAGGGCGAGGGTGGCCTCAGCGGCCTCCGGGGAATTAACGAGCTGCACCCGGCCGTCGCGCAGAAACTCGGAGCGCAGCAGGGTCGACATCAGGGCCGCCGCGGCGGGAGCGTCGGACCGGTTCTCCACCGGCGCGATGTAGACAGAATGGAACGGGAGTGCGACGCCGGTGCCGAGGCCGTAGTGCGAGCAACCCGCGAGCAGGGCGCCGACCGCCAGGAGAAAAAACCGGAAAGGGTGGCGCGGCATAGCGGGGCCGCCGGTTAATTGCCGAACGGCCAATACCACTTCTTCTTTTTGGCCGTGGACAGGGTCGCCGTGGTCGGGGCGGGGGTCTTCCCGGCCACGCCCGCGTCGGCGGGCTTGGTGCCCTCGATGGCGTCGAGTTGGTCAAGCAGCTGGCGCGCCTTAACCGCCACCGGGGAATTCGGGTAGGCGGTGATGGCGTCGTTGTAGAGCACCCGTGCGGCCACCCGGCCCTCCGGGGTCTTGCGTTTGTAGAAGTAGAAATCCGCCATCACGACCTTGCTCTCGGCGATCTGGGTGCGGGCCTTGTCCAACCCGGATTCGGCGCGGGCGACGGCCGGATCGTTCGGGTACTGGATGATGAAATCCTGATAGTAACTGGCGGCGTCGCGGCTCGCGGTCTGGTCGTAGGCGGCGCCGTCCATGTACGATTCATGGGCTTGGGCGAGCTTGAGCAGAGCGTCGGGGGCCAGGAGGTGCTTCGGGTAGTTATTGATCATCCGATCGAGCGCATCGATCGTCGCCTCCGTGTCGCCCATCTTGGTGTGGCCGCGGGCGATGTTCATCATCGCGAGGGGGGCGTAGTCGCTGTACGGGGCGTTCTGGATGATCGTCTCGAAGTATTCGATGCCCCGCTCCGGGAATTTCGGACCGGGCGCAAAACCGAACCACATGCGGTTGCGTTTACCATCCAGCAGCGCACTCGCGACGCGGTACTGCTCGCCGACGATCTCGTTGAAACGGGTGGTGTTGGGATAACGCTCGGTGACCAGGCGGAAGTTGTCGAAAGCCTTGTAGTATTGCTTCCGGGCCAGGCGCGCGAGCGCCGCTCGGTAGACGGCTTCCGGGGCGTAGACGGAATTGGGGTACTTCTTGCCCACCTTTTCATAGCGGAGGGCGGCCAGCCAGTAGCTCTTGTTTTCCTCGGCGCTGCGCGCCGAGTTCATCAGGGCCAGCGCATTGCGGCCTTCGCTGGCCGGCAAGCCGGAGAGGGCGCCGCCTTCCAGGCGCCAGCCCGTCTGGGGAGTCCAGATGAGGTCCGCGCGCAGGGCGCCGGCCGATAAAAACATGACCACAGTCGCGAGGAACAGTAGGACGGTGGAGCGGGCGGTAACGCGTTGCATTGGGGAATGAATCACCAGCGAATCAGGGCACTTCCGTAGGTCAAGCCAGCCCCAAAGGCGACCAGCAGTGTGATGTCGCCCTTCTTGATCCGCCCCGTGCGGCGCGCCTCGTCGAGGGCGAGGGGAATGGACGCCGCCGACGTGTTCCCATAACGGTCCACGTTGATGAAGAAGCGGTCGAGGGGCAGCTCGAGGTACTGGGCGATCGACTCGATGATGCGGAGATTGGCCTGATGGGGGATCACGCACGCGATCTGATCCGAGTGGAGCCCGTGTTGTTCCAGAATTTCCCTCGCCGCCTCGTCCATCGCGCGAACGGCAAGCTTGAAGACCTCCTTGCCCTTCATCCGGATGCAATGGTCTCCGGCGGCAATGGTCTGGGACGTGGCGGGTGTGCGGCTGCCGCCGGCCGGGATCCAGAGGAGCTCGGCACTGTCGCCATAGGCCCCGAGCCGGGTGCCAAGCAGGCCGAGGCCGGCGCCCGGGACCACCCCGACCACGGCGGCTCCGGCGCCGTCGCCGAACAGCACGCAGGTAGTGCGGTCCTTCCAATCGATGACCGAGGAGAGTTTCTCCGCGCCAATCACAAGGGCCTTCTTGTAGCGGCCGGACGATAGCATCGCGCAGGCCGTGTCCAAGGCATAGAGCCAGCCCGAACACGCGGCATTGAGATCGAAGCAGGCGGCGTGGGTCGGCACCCCGAGCAAGTTTTGCACGAGACACGCGGTGGACGGCATCGGCAGGTCGGGCGTGATCGTCGCCACGATGAGGAGGTCGATGTCAGAGGCCTTTAGGCCGGCATCCGCCAGCGCGGCGGCGGCGGCCTTCGCCGCCATGTCGGAAACGTTTTCTTCGGGGCCGGCGATACGGCGCTCGCCGATTCCCGTGCGGGTCCGGATCCACTCGTCGGAGGTGTCCATCCGCTTGGCCAGGTCGTCGTTGCTCAGGATGCCGGGAGGCGCATACGAGCCGGTACCAAGGATGACGGTGGAGCAGGGGGCCATGAACGTTTCAGACTTGGGGCGGCGGCGGCGGATGCAACAAGTCGTTGGCCCGGGTCACGTCGGCCTCGGAGCGATGATTCAAGTCGTTGCGAATGATTTCGCTGGCGGCGTGGATCGCGCTCTTGATGGCCTTGCGGTTCGAAGAGCCGTGAGCCTTGAGGATATTGCCGCGCAGACCGAGGAGGGGGGCGCCGCCGTAACGCTCGGGATTGATCCGGCTCCGGAGCGCGCTGAAGGCGCCCTGAGACAGGAAGGCCCCGGCCATCCGCAGGGGATTGGCCGCCATTTCCTGGCGCAGGATGTCGCGGAAGAAGTGCGACAGCGACTCCCAGCTCTTGAGCAGGATGTTACCGACGAAGCCGTCGCAGACCACCACGTCAACGTGGTCCTCGAAAACTTGGAAACCCTCGACCGGGCCCACGTAGTTGATGACGCCGCTGATCTTCTTCAGCAATTCGTGGGTCTCGGCCACCAGCGCGTTGCCCTTGCCTTCCTCGGTACCGATCGTGACCAGGCCCACGCGGGGCGACTGCACACCGAGCACAACCCGGCAGTAGTTGCTGCCGAGGATGGCGTTGTGGACGAGGTGATCGGCCTTGGCCTCGGGGTTGGCGCCGGCATCGATCAGGATAAAATGCCCGTTCTGGCGGGGAATGACCGCCGCGAGGGCCGGCCGGTCGACGCCATCCATGGTGCGCAGCCGGATGGTGCCGGCCGCCATGAGCGCGCCGGTGTTGCCGCAGCTGACGACCACGCTGGCCTGCCCATTCTTCACCAGCTCAATCGCGCGGACCATGGAGGAGTCCTTCTTCTGCTTCAGCGCCATCAGGGGCTTGTCGTCCATCTTCACGACTTCCGAAGCGTGCACGATCGACACGCGATCATGATTGAGCAGCCCAGCCGCCGCGAGCAACGGGATGAGCACGTCCTGGTTACCCACCAGCGTGATGGGATCGAGCTCGGGATACTCGGCTACAGCGAGCTTCACCGCGGCCACGACCTCGGACGGGCCGAGGTCGCCGCCCATGGCATCAACGGCTATCCGGCCGGTCGAACCTGGTGCAGGTACCATCGCAGGGGATGGTCGCGAAAAGAAAGGGGACGCGCTCAGACCTCAACATTGAGGACCTGGCGACCGCGATACATGCCGTTCTTCGGATTCACCCGGTGGGGGCGGAAGAGACTGCCATCGGTCGGATCCTTGGCGAACTCAGGGGCCTTGAAGGCATTGGCAGCGCGACGGTTGGCGCTGCGACGTTTGGACTGTTTGCGTTTCGGATTAGCCATGGGAGGAAAGTGGTGCGGATGTGCGCCGGCGGCCAAAAATCGGCGGCTGGCACGGTGTTAAAGGTGACGGAGTTAAGGGTCGGGTTTTGGAGCGTCAAGCGCCATATCCGGGCCCGGTTCAGATCAAAAACCAAACCGTGAGCACCAGGGCAAGGACGAGGCGATAGATAGCGAACAGGCCAAGCCCGAACTTGTTGAGGAAACCGATCAGGCTCCGGACTGCCAGGGCTGCGGCCACGGCGGCCACCACGGCCCCGAGCAGCACGTGGGCCCAGCCGAAGGCGGCGATCATCGCCGGCCCGCTTTGCAGGCTCTTGTAGGCAGTGGCGGCGGCCAGCGTGACAAAACCGAGCAGAAAGCTGAACTCGGCGGCCTGCTTCGGCTCAAGGTCGGCAAAATAGCCCCCCACGATCGTCATCATCGAGCGGCTCGTGCCCGGCCACAGGGACACACATTGCAACGCACCGATCATGGCCGCATCACGGGGACCCAGATCGGACAGCCGCCGCCGGCCGCCACCCCGGGCAGCACGCCGGAGCTGCCGCCGTTCGGCATAAAGCATGAAGACAGCTCCGACGACCTGAGCCGCCACGACCGCGCCAATCGAAAACAAATGCAACTCGATCCAGTCGTGAGCGAGCAGTCCGAGAACGGCCGCCGGAATGAAGGCGATGATGAGATTCTTGAACAGCCGCAGTCCGGTCACATCGGCCCCGGTCAACCCGCGTGCGATGGATCGGAATTCCTTCCAATAGAGCAGCGCCACGGCGGCAATCGCCCCAAACTGGATGATCACCACATAGGAGTCGGCCGCCAGTTTCACCGTCATCGGCTCGCCCGCAGGATTTTTCTCCGACGGACGTTTGTACCAGATCGTCCGGCTGGCGGAGTCCAGGAGCGGCGTCTCGGAATCCAACCCAAGTATTCGGTTCGCAATGATGAGGTGCCCGGTGGACGACACCGGCAGGAATTCCGTGATCCCCTCGACAAAACCCAGCACGAGGGCGTCAAGCGTGCCCAACTCGGCCGCGGGGCCAGCGACCGAAACGGGGGCGATCACCCCAAGGCGGTCTTGTCCCACAACCACCGCGGAGTTGGCTGACGGAGTGGAGGCGGGCTGGCCGGCGGCGATG
>CAIYFD010000015.1 GCA_903925425.1 uncultured Opitutia bacterium
AGCTAGGCGTCCGAGCCGAAGGCTGAGCTAAGCGGGCGGGCCCCGGGGGAGACAAGGAGAAATCCCAGCCGTCCCGGCCGGGATTTCGGTTCAGGATTCAGAGTTTGGAGTTCTGGGTTGGCCAGCCACAGTCCGGCGCGCGCGGTGAATCAGGCTTTTTCGAAAGAGTTCGCCGACTCGCAACCCTGAACTCCGAACGCTGAACGCGGTTTCCGTCAGACGGAAACCGCCGCCTTCGCGCGAAGCCAGCCCTCGCGGGCCATCAGCTCGGCGTTCTGCAGGGCGTTGAGCGCGGCGCCCTTCCAGAGGTTGTCGCCGCTGACCCAGAGGGCCAGGCCGTTGTCGAGCGCGGTGTCGATGCGGATGCGGCCGACACCGCACTTCACCTTGCGGCTGAAATCGAGGGGGGTCGGGTACTTCTGGGTCGCGGGATCGTCCACCAGCTCGGCGCCCGGGAAGGCGGCGATGGCAGCGCGGGCGGCTTCGACACTGACCGGACGCTCGAACTCGGCGTTGATCGAGACTGAGTGGGCGCGCACCACCGGCACGCGGACGGTGGTCGTCGAGACCTTGAGATTGGGCAGGCCCATGATCTTGCGGCTCTCCAGCATCATCTTGGTCTCCTCGCCCGTGTAGCCGTTTGGACCAAAGGTATCGACCTGCGGGATGACGTTGAACGCGATCTGGTAGGGGTAGACCTTGTTCACGATCGGCGCGCCCTTGGCGTGGGCCTGGATCTGGTCCTCCAGCTCGCGCACCGCCTCGGCCCCCGTGCCGGACACCGACTGGTAGGTGGAGGCAAAGTAGCGCTTGAGGCCGAATGCGCAATGCAGCGGCCAGAGCGCCATCAGCGTGACGGCCGTCGAGCAATTCGGGTTGGCGATGATGCCACGATGATTGCGGAGGCCCTCCGGATTGATCTCCGGGATAACCAGCGGCACATCCGGGTCCATCCGGTAGGTGGAGCTCTTGTCGATCACCACGCAGCCGGCCTTGACGGCATCGGGCGCCAGCGCGCGCGTGGTCGGGCCGCCGGCGGCAAAGAACGCCAGATCGACGTCGGCAAAGACGCCGGGCTTGGCCTCCTCGACCGTGTACGTGTGGCCGTCGCACGTCAGGACCTTGCCTGCGGAACGGGACGAGGCGAAGAGCCGCAGCGACGCGAACGGGAACTTCCGATCGTGCAGGAGACGAAGCAGCTCTTGACCGACTGCGCCGGTGGCACCGACGATAGCGACTGTGAAGGATGATGACTTTTGCATGGACGCTTGCTTGGAACTGGCCACGAAAACGCTTTCGCGGCTGGGCATCAAGCCCGCAGACCGGCTGCTCGTGGTGCGGATCGGGACGCAAACGATGCAGCTTTTCCGCCAAGGCAAACCGGTCCGGAGCTATGTCATCTCGACCTCGCGCCGCCCGCCCTCGTGCGTGAAGGACTCGCTCGGCACGCCGCTCGGCCTGCACGAGATCGCCGAGCGCATCGGAGCAGGGCAACCGCCAGGGGTAGTCTTCAAGTCCCGCGTGCCCACGGGGAAGCACTTTCGCGAGATGGCTCCGGAAGAACAGGAGAAGAACCTGATCACTACGCGCATCCTTTGGCTCCGCGGGCTTGAGCCCGGCGTGAACCAGGGCGGCGCAGTCGACTCCCATGCCCGCTACATCTACCTCCACGGCACGAACCACGAGGACAAGCTGGGCACGCCTGCCAGTGGCGGCTGCATCCAGCTGAACAACGCCGAGATCGCTGCCCTCTACGACGAAGTGCGCGCCGGCGATCAGGTCTGGATCGGGCAGTAATTAGGGCGACAGCGGCGCGGTCAGCGGCATGACCGTCACCTTGCTGCCGCTGCCCACGAGCTTGATGCGCTCGCCGCCCACAAAAGCAGGATTGTTCTTCTGCACGATCATGACGGTGGTGCCGTCGTCGAGCGCGACCGTGATCTCCTGACCTTCGCTGCTCGCGACATTTTTCTCCACCGCTCCACCCGCGATCTGACCGACCACGGAACCGGCGGCGCCCGCCACCGCGGTCACCGGATTCCCGCCCATGGCGACGGTACGACCAAGGGAGCCGCCCACGCTCTGTCCGATCGAAGTCTTCGTGCCGGAGTCACCTTGGATGAGCACGGCCCGGACGGACTCCACGGTGCCCGTTTGCG
>CAIYFD010000016.1 GCA_903925425.1 uncultured Opitutia bacterium
ACATTCCGGCATGCGTTCACCCCGTCAGCTGCTTCTGGTTCTGGCGGTTTTGGCTTCGATTCCCGCCCTGCGTGCGCAGGTGACGGAGACGCCTTTCACCATCGCGCCCGGACATTTTCAACTGCGGGTCGATGCTCTGACGGTGGGGTTTGACTGTGAGGACACCCGTCCGCGGCGTTACACGGCGTTGGGGATCGCCCACAGCCTGTTCCAGATCGGGCTCACCTCGTCCACTGACCTGCAGATCGGCGCGCAGTTGTTCGCGCGGCAGACTTATCAGACCGGGACCGGGCGCACTTCGGACTCGGGTTTCGGCGACACGACCTTCCGGGTGAAGTACACCTTCTGGCGCGATGCCGGAGCTGGCGCGGCCGCGGCGGTCATTCCGTACGTCAAGATCCCCTCGAGTTCGCCGGGAGTCGGCACCGACGGCACGGAGTACGGCTTCATCGTTCCCTGGGCGATGGGCCTGCCGGGTGGATTCCAGTCAGGCGCGAGCTTCCAGTGGGACGTGCAGCGCAACGACGCCCGCAACGGTTATGACTCCGTCTGGACGACCGGGGCGTACATCGGACGCGATGTGACCTCGCACGTGAATTTCTACGCCGAGTCGACCTTCGGCGTTTCATCGGCCTCGAAGTCGAGTTTCGCCGGCACCCTCGGCGCCGGCCTGACGGTGCGCGCGTCGCAGGGCATCTCCTGGGAGTACGGGCTCAGCCGCGGCCTCGGCGCGCGGGCGACCGACTGGGTCAGCAGGGTTCGGTTCCGCTGGGGCTTCTGAGCTTGGGGGCTGGTTAGTGGTTTTGGGTTATGGGTTGTTGGGTTTCCGACCCGAGCCGCATGGCCCAATAACCGACCACCCGTAACCCATGACCGGCGGCAAAGCCGCCTTACCGCACGCGCTCGACGAGGATGTTGCCCGCGGCGGCGAGGCTGAGCGTGCTGGGCCGACGTCCGGTGATATGAAAGGAGACCGTCCCGGCGGTGAGATCGCGTTGGACCACCTCGATCCGCGCGCCCGGACGCAGGCCGTTGCTCTCCGCGAAATTCAGGAACGTCGCGGTCTGCTCGGTGACGCGGACGATGCGCAGCGCACGTTCCACCGGGCAGGTGGCGAGCGTGGCATGGACGGGGGAGGGAAGGAGCCCGCCCCGGCTCGGGATCGGGTCGCCGTGCGGATCGGCCGCGGGGTGGCCCAGCAGGGCGTCGAGCCGGTCCAGGACCTCGTCGGAAATCGCGTGCTCGAGGCGCTCCGCTTCGACGTGCACCTCGGCCCAGCCCATCTTCAGGACCTCGACCAGGAAGGTCTCGATGATCCGGTGGCGGCGCAGCACCCCGAGGGCGATCTTCCGGCCGGCGGGCGTGAGGCGGACGCCGTGACGCGGCTGGTGGATGATCAGGCCGTCGGCGGCAAGACCCTTGGCCATGGTGGTGGCGGTGCCGGGCACGACGGCCAGCGCCGTGGCGAGCTCGCCCATCGGGACAAGTTCGTCGCCCCCGGCGGCGAGGTGCAGGATCGCCTTGAGGTAGTTCTCCACGGTGCTGCTGGGCATGCCGCGATCAAGGCGGGGTCGTATTTTGAAGCAAGAAAAGTTTTATTTTGACTAATCAAAATATGCGCGGACCCTCCGGCCATGGATTCCGCCCCGCGCTCGTCCCCGGCCGCGCCCGAACCGGGGTGGCGGCGCGGTGGCGGCGCGGTCAGCCTCCCCGAAGTGCACCGCTCGGTCGTGGTGCCGGCCGGCGCCTCGTTCGGGCGCAAGTGCCTGGCCTTCGCCGGGCCGGGTTTCATGGTCGCGGTGGGCTACATGGACCCGGGCAACTGGGCCACGGACCTGGCCGGCGGCGCCCAGTTCGGCTACACGCTGCTCTCGGTCATCCTGATCTCCAACCTCATGGCGATCCTGCTCCAGCACCTGTGCGTGAAGCTGGGCATCGCCACCGGCCGCGATCTGGCGCAGGCGTGCCGTGATCACTATCCGATGCCGGTCGTGATCTTCCAGTGGATCCTGTGTGAGCTGGCCATCGCCGCTTGCGACCTTGCCGAAGTGATCGGCTCGGCCATTGCGCTGCAGCTGCTCTTCGGCATCCCGCTGATCTGGGGCTGCGTGATCACGGCGCTCGATGTGATGATCGTCCTGCTCCTGCAGCACCGGGGATTCCGCTGGCTCGAGGCTGTGGTCATCACGCTGATCCTCACCATCGGCACCTGCTTCGCCGTGGAGCTGTTTGTGGTGAAACCCGACGTGCCCGCGGTGCTGGCCGGTTTTATCCCGAGCATGAGCATCCTGTCGAATCCCGCCATGCTCTATGTCGCGATCGGTATCCTTGGTGCGACCGTGATGCCGCACAATCTGTACCTCCATTCCTCGATCGTGCAGACGCGGAAGTACGAGCAGACGGCCGGCGGCAAGCGCGAGGCGATCGCGTTCGCGACGCTCGATTCGACCTTCGCCCTGATGTTCGCGCTCTTCATCAACGGCGCCATCCTCGTGTTGGCCGCGGCGGCCTTCCACGGCACGGTGCATCAGGATGTCGCCGCGATCCAGGACGCCTACCATCTACTCGACGGCGTGCTGGGCGTGGGGTTTGCCGGCATGCTCTTCGCCGTGGCGCTGCTGGCCTCCGGGCAGAACTCCACGCTGACCGGCACCCTCGCGGGGCAGATCGTGATGGAGGGTTTCCTGAACATCCGCCTGCGCCCTTGGCTGCGGCGCTTGATCACGCGGGCCATCGCCATCGTGCCCGCCGTGATCGTGATCGGGATCTACGGCGAGGCGAAATCCACGCAGCTGCTGGTCGCGAGCCAGGTCTGTCTCAGCATGCAGCTCGGTTTCGCCTGCTGGCCCCTCATGCGTTTCACCGGCGAGAAGGCGAAGATGGGCGAATTCGTCAACCCGTGGTGGATCAAGGGGCTTGGCTGGACCATCACCCTCGTCATCATTGGGCTCAACGTGAAGCTGCTGCTCGACATCGCCGGGATCACGGGCAACTGATCCCGCTGCACGCCCACCCTCCGCCATGTACAAGAAGATCCTCGTCGCCCTTGAGAACAGTCGTGCCGACGAGACGCTGGAGCCGCACATCGCCGTGCTGGCCCGCACCGTCGGGGCCGAGCTCCTGCTGCTGCACGTGGCGGACGGCTGGGCGGCCCGCAATTTCGAGCAGCTTAAGCTCGCCGAGTCTGCCGAGATGAAGGCCGACCAAGCCTACCTCGAGCGCGAGGCCGAGAAGCTCCGGGCCACGGGGCTGAAGGTTTCCACCCACCTCGCCCTGGGGAATCCGCCCACGGAAATCCTCCGCACGGCCGAGCGGGAGGGCTGCGACCTTATCGCCATGACTTCTCATGGGCATAAGCTGCTCGCCGACCTGATCCTTGGCAGCACCATTGACCGGGTGCGGCACAACACGCGCATCCCGATCCTTGTGCTCCGCGCCGGCAGTCCTGGGCTGGGCACGTGAGCCCCCGGGAAACCGGGGCGCCCCGGACGCTTTTTATCCCTAGCCGAAGAGCTCCGGGGGTAGGGCGGACTCGGCGCGTCAGCCGCCGGCCGGGCGAAGGCTGATGAGTCCGCCGCGATCATGACAATTCCGGCGGTCATGACATGTCCTCCCTACCCGGGAAAGAATCGGATGCGGGCGGCGAGATCGTACCTATTCCCCGGCATCCCGAAATTTTCCCGGAAAGCCGGGGCCAATCAGGTTGACGCCTGCATCGGTCCGTCCGGAGATTGGACCGGATGGTCGCAGTCGGGTGGCGTTTTTATCCAGAAACGTTTCCCCACTTCAGCCGTCTCTTAGGTCGACCTTCTCCCCGAATGCCCCGCCATGCGCCTGCCTGAATTCCTGCCCCGGATCCTGCGCCCCGCAGTTCTCGCGTGCGTGTGTCTCGGCTCCGCGGTGGCGCTGCACGGCGCGGCCGCGGATGATGTCCGCAAATCCCTGCTGGCGGGCGACTACGCTGATGCGATCAAGGCCGCGGAAGCGGCGCTCGT
The DNA here is from genome assembly GCA_903925425.1 of uncultured Opitutia bacterium. Taxonomy (GTDB): domain Bacteria; phylum Verrucomicrobiota; class Verrucomicrobiia; order Opitutales; family Opitutaceae; genus CAIYFD01. The sequence goes on from CAIYFD010000016.1 coordinate 3,996, forward strand.
GTCGAGTCCGGCCGACGAGGATCTTACGGTGCTTGATGTGCGCGGCCTGCTGACCGTCGGCCGGTATGAGGACGCCGACCTCACCGCCATCCGGGCCGCCACGGAGCGCCCGCAGAGCATCCGCATCCGGTGGATTGCCCACGAGGCAGCCCAGGCCAACGGCCGTGCCGAGGTGGCTGAGACCCAGTCGACGGAAATCGGCCGGCTCGTGCGCAGTCAGTTTGGCAGTTACCGCGACCCGAAGAACCTCATCGTTTTTTCCGAGTACGCCCTTGCCGTTGGCAGCGACCCCAAGCAGGTCCTCGACAACATCCTCATGCCGGTGCAACGGGCCGACCCGAAGATGCGCGAGGTTTACCTCGCCCGTGGCAACCTCGCCCTCGACAAGCACGACTTCGACCTGGCCGGCAAGGCCTTCGATGAGGGGCTCAAGCTGCTCCCGGACGACCCCGATTTGAATTACGGCAAGGCCCGCGCCTTCGCGACCGGCGATCGCAAGGTGATGCTCACCGCGCTGCAGGCCGCCCTGAAGGCCAATCCGCGGCATGTGCCCAGCCTGCTGCTCGCCGTTGAGCACTCGATCTCCGCCGAGGACTACGACGGGGCGCTCAAGCAAATCAGCGCCATCAAGGCGGTGAATCCCTGGCAGCCCGAGGCCTGGGCCTACACCGCCGTCATCGCCAATCTCCAGAACCAGCCCGACGTCGAAAAGACCGCGCGCGCCAACGCCCTCAAGTACTGGGCCACCAATCCCAAGGTCGATTGGCTGATCGGCAAGATGCTCGCCGAGAAGTACCGCTTCAAGGAAGGCGCCGATTACCTGCGCAAGGCGCTCGCTTCCGACGCCAACTACACCGCCGCCAAAGCCGACCTGGGCAGCACGCTACTCCGGCTCGGGCAGGAGGACGAGGGCTGGAAAATCGTCACCGAGGTCGCCACGGCCGATCCGTTCGATGTCGAGGCGTTCAACCTCACCACGCTGCGCGACACGCTGAACAAGTACGCGATTCTCAAGGACGACAATTTTGTCCTCCGCATGACCAAGGGAGACGCCGCGATCTACGGAACCAGCGCGCTCGCCATGCTGAACGAGGCGCGGACTTTACTGGTCCAGAAATACGGCGTCGATCTCGCCAAGCCGACCTACGTCGACGTCTTCGGCGACCAGAAGGATTTTGCGGTGCGCACCTTCGGCGTGCCCGATGTCGCGGGCTTTCTCGGGGTCTGCTTCGGGAGGGTCGTCACCGCCAATGGCCCGGCGGCCACGGTCGCCAGCCCGGCCAACTGGCGCGCGGTGCTCTGGCACGAGTTCACCCACGTCATCACGCTCCAGCTGACGCAGAACAAGATGCCGCGCTGGCTGAGCGAGGGCATCTCGGTCTATGAGGAGACGCGGCACGATCCCTCGTGGGGCATGCGGATGACTCCCTCGTACCGGGACCTGATCATGAAGGGCGAGCTGACGCCGGTCGGCAGCCTGAGTGCGGCCTTCCTCGCCCCGAAGAATGGCGAGTATCTCCAGTTCGCTTATTTCGAGTCGTTCCTCGTCGTCGATTTCATCGTCGCGAAGTACGGCCAGGACGCGCTCAAGGGCATCCTGACCGACCTCGGGTCGGGCATGGAAATCAACCGCGCGATTGCGGCCCACACCAAGGCGATCGGGACCCTCGAGAAGGAGTTCGACGCTTATGCGAAGGACAAGGCCGAGAACCTCGCGCCCGGCCTGACTTGGCAGCAACCGCCACCGGAGGTGCTCGCCCGCGGGGCGGACACGCAGCTGGCCGACTGGCTGACGCGCAATCCTGACAACTACTACGGGATGCTCGCGCAGGCACGCCGCCTGGTGGCCCAGAAGAACTGGGAAACGGCGAAACCCATCCTGCAGCGGCTCGTGCAGCTCTATCCCGCGCAGGCGGGCTCCGGCAGCGCCTATCCCATGCTCGCCGCGACGCTGCGCGGCTTGGATGAGACCGAGGCCGAGCGGGCCTTGCTCATGACCTACAGCGACCTCGACGACACGGCGACCGAAGCCTACGCGCGGGGGATGGAGCTGGCCTCCGCGTCCAGGGACTGGCCGGCGGTGAAGCACCTCGCCGAGCGTTACCTCGCGGTGAATCCCCTCGTGGCGCCGCCGCACCGCTTCCTTGCCAAGGCCGCGCTTGAGACCGCGGATAACGTCACGGGCATCGCCGCCAACCGCGTCCTGCTCCAGCTCGACCCGCCCAATCCGGCGGACGTTCACTTCCAGCTCGCCACCTTTCTCCAGCGCTCCGGCAACACCGAGGCGCGCCGTCAGGTCCTGCAGGCCTTGGAAGAGGCGCCCCGTTACCGCGAGGCGCTGCAACTGCTCGATGAGATCAACCGCGGTGCCGCGACTGCGCCGGCCCCCGCCGCCCGATGATGAGCCGCGTCCGCATCGCGATCGTCTCCCTGTTGGGCCTCGCGGTCCTGGCGCCAATGCTTGCCCAGGGATATTATCGGTTTGGAGGTGGCTCGGTCCGCTATCTTGCCGAGGGATCCCGCACGGCGCGCGAGGTCGGCAACCACAGCGTCATCACCCCCGAGTGGACCAACCCGGTCGGCTTTGAGCGCGATGTTTTCACCTTTGCCCGGGTCCACTACGACAGCGCCTCGGGCGGCGGGGGCAGGGGAGGCGGCGGCGGCTGGACGACGGACACACCCGACAGCGACCTGAATCTCTCCTACAGGCTGCAGCAGATCACCGCGCTGCGCACCGATCCCGACGGCCGCTACGTGCGGCTCACCGACCCCGACCTGAACGACTATCCGTTTCTCTACATTGTCGAACCTGGCCGGCTCTATTTCAGTCCGGAGGAAGTCGGCATCCTGCGGGCCTACCTTCTCAACGGGGGATTCCTCATGCTCGACGACTTCTGGGGCGACGCCGCCTGGAACAATGTAGCCCGGGTTTTCAAACAGGTGTTTCCCGACCGCAACTTCATCGAGTTGCCGCTCGACCATCCGCTGTATCGCATGGTCTTCCCGATCGCGTCCAAGGCTCAGGTGCCCAACGTCAACCTCGGCCTCCAGAGCGAGTACAATGGCGGCAGAACTTGGGAGGGGGCCAACGACACGATCGAGGTCCACCATCGGGTGATCCTCGATGACAAAGGCCACCTCATGGTCTTCGCCGCCCACAACACCGACAACGGCGACGGCTGGGAGTGGGAGGGCGACAACCCCTATTACTTCGAGAACTTTTCGCTGAAAACCGCCTATCCCCTCGGCATCAACTTGATCGTCCACCAATTGACCCACTGATTTATGAGCATCCCCACCTCGACCACCCCCAGCACCTCCACCGCGGCCCCGGACACCTTCGCCACCGATCGCGAAACCGTCCAGCAGCTGCTCGCCGGCCGTGCGAAGATCGAGGCCCAGCTGGGCAAGGTGATCGTCGGCCAGAAGGCCGTGATCGAGCAGATCCTCATCGCCCTCGTCTCCGGCGGCCACTGCCTCATCACCGGCGCGCCCGGCCTGGCGAAGACCCTCCTCGTGAAGTCGATCGCGCAGGTCTTCCACCTCCAGTTCCAGCGCATCCAGTTCACGCCCGACCTCATGCCGGCAGACATCACCGGCACGGAGATCCTGCAGGACAACGACGGCAAGCGCACGATGACCTTCGTGCAGGGTCCGATCTTCGCCAACATGGTCCTGGCCGACGAAATCAACCGCACGCCGCCGAAGACGCAGGCCGCTCTCCTCGAGGCGATGCAGGAACATCAGGTCACCGCCCTCGGCGTCCGCCACGTTCTGCCCGAGCCGTTCTTCGTCCTCGCGACCCAGAACCCGATCGAGATGGAGGGCACCTATTCCCTGCCCGAGGCCCAGCTCGACCGTTTCATGTTTAATGTCGTGATCGACTACCTCCCCGAGGACGACGAGGTGGCGGTCATCATCCGCACCACCGGCGGCAAGGGCCAGCCGATCGAGCCGCTCTTCACCGGTGAGGACGTCCTGCGCTTCCACGAGGTGGTCCGCTCCGTGCCCGTGGCCGAGGAGCTTGTCCGCTATGCCGTCCGCATCGCGGCGGCCTCCCGCCCGCACCAGACCGGCACCGCCGACTTCGTCAACGAGTGGGTCAGCTGGGGCGCCGGCACCCGCGCGGCCCAGAACCTCATCCTCGGGGCCAAGGCCCGCGCGCTGCTCGAGGGCCGCGCCCATGTCTCGCTGGATGACATCCACGCGCTCGCGCAGCCGGTCCTGCGTCACCGCATCCTGCTCAATTACCGCGCCGAGGCCGAGGGCATCCATGTGGGTGAGGTCATCCGCCGCCTGCTCGCCGCCGCCAACCCGCCGGTCGCCAAGTAAGCCGCCACGCCCTTTGCGCGCGTTGCCGCCCCCATGATCACCGATCCGCAGAACGTGAACCCCGTCAAGGGCGGCTTCGTCGACCCGCGGGCGTTGATGAGCATCCGCCATCTCGAGATGCGGGCGCGGGTGGTGGTTGAGGGTTTCTGGAACGGACTGCACCGCAGCCCGTATCACGGCTTCTCCGTCGAGTTCACCGAGTACCGCCAGTACACGCCGGGCGACGACCTGCGCTACCTCGACTGGGGCCTCTACGGCCGCAGCGACCGCTATTACATCCGGAAGTTCGAGGACGAGACCAACCTCCGCTGCCAGCTTGTCGTCGACCGCAGCAAGTCGATGACGTACGGCACGGGCAGCATCACGAAGGACAAGTACGCGGCGACGCTTGCCGCCACGCTGGCCTACTTCCTCCACAGCCAGGGTGATGCCGTGGGCCTGCTGACCTTCGACGAGCGCGTCCGCGAATACCTGCCGCCGCGCCACAAGCTCAGTCATCTTCGCCAGCTCATGCTCGCGCTGGAAAAACCGGCCGAGGGCAAGGACACCAGCCTCACCGACCCGCTCGACCACGTGGTGGAACTGGTGCGCCGGCGCGGCATGTTTGTCTACATCTCGGATTTTCTCGCCCCAATCGAGAAGCTTGAGTCCAGCCTGCTCGCCCTCACCGCCGGGCGCCACGAGGTCGCGGTCATCCAGATCCTCGATCCGTCGGAGATCTCGCTCACGTTCGAGCACGCCTCGCTCTTCGAGGACATCGAGACCGGCAAGACCCTCTACATCGAGCCCGGTGCGGCGCGGAAGGCCTACGTGCCGAAACTCGCCGCGCACAACGCCGCCGTCCGCCGCACCTGCGAGAAACTCGGCGTCAGCTACCTGCAAATCACCACCGACCAGCCGCTGGAAGGCGTCCTCCTTAACTTTGTGCAGGATCGCCAGCGCCGGGGTCGTCCCGGCACCGTCTCCCGCAATCCCGGCCGCGCATGAGTTTCCTCACGCCCTTCTTCCTCTTCGGGGCTTTTGCCATCGCTGCCCCGCTGATCTATCACCTGATCAAGCGGACCACGCGTGAGCGCACGATCTTCAGCTCGCTGATGTTCCTGCTGCCCTCGCCCCCGCGGCTGAGTCGGAAAAACAAACTCGAGGACCTGCTCCTGTTGCTGCTGCGCTGCCTTGCGCTCGCGCTCCTCGCCTTCGGTTTCAGCCGGCCGTTCTTCCGCAGCACCGCCGCGGTCGAGGCCCCGGCCGGCCAGAGCCGCCGCGTCGTGGTGCTGCTCGACCGCAGCGCCAGCATGCGGCGCACCGGCATGTGGCCGGAGGCGACCAACCGCGTGCTCGCGCAGGTGCGGGGCGCGTCGCCCGCCGACCAGTTCTCGGTCTATGGCTTTAGCAACCAGGCCACGCCGCTCGTCTCCTTCGAGGAATGGCGCAACACCCCGGTTTCCGGCCGGCCCGATAAGGTCGCCGCGGTCCTCGGCGGCACCACGCCGGAGTGGGGCAGCACCCGTCTGGGCGCGGCCCTGATCACCGCGGCCGAGGCGCTGGCTGATGCGACGAAGGACGAGCCCGCCGCCGCGATCCGCCAGATCGTGCTCATCAGCGATCTGCAGTCCGGCGCCGAGATCAGCGCCCTGCAGTCGTTCGACTGGCCGAAGGGCGTCCAGCTGAAGATCGAGGCGATCAAGGCAAAGAATATCACCAACGCCGGGCTGCAGCTGCTCGTCGAGGCCCCCGACGCCGCGGTCACGTCCGCGACCGCCGCGGTCCGCGTCCGCATCAGCAACGCCGCCGATTCCGCGAAGGACAATTTTCAGGTGGGTTGGACGCGCGCCGGTTCCGACGCGTTCGTGGGCAAACCCGTCGACCAGTACGTGCCCGCCGGCCAGGCCCGCGTCGTGACCGTGCCGGTGCCCGAGGGGCAGGCCGATCTCCAGCAGCTCACCCTCAAGGGCGACGACGAGACCTTCGACAATGTCGTCTATGCCGTGCCGCCCGAGAAACAACGGGTGCCGATCGCCTACCTCGGCAGTGAATTGCCCGGCGCCACCGCCCAGCCGCTCTTTTTCTTCCAGAGTTTCCTCAAGGGCCGCGAGGGCCCGCGTCTCGCTTTCGACCTGACCGCCCGGGCGCCGTCCGCCGTCAGCGCCGCCGAGCTGCAGGCCGCCAAGATGATCTTTGCCACGGAGCTCCCGGCCGGTCCCGTCGCCGACGAACTCCGCAAAGAGATGCAGGCCGGCAAGACCGTGGT
>CAIYFD010000017.1 GCA_903925425.1 uncultured Opitutia bacterium
AACCACATGCTGGTGAAATCGCCGAGCTCCACGATCCGGTCGCCCGCGTTCACGTATTGCCCCTCGTAGGCGAGTTTGTACACGACGGTGCCGTCCGCGGGCGCCCGGACCACCACGGTGGCCGAGGGCTCGCGACTCTTCTCCAGATCCGTGAGATCGCCCGCGGTGAGGCCGAGCATGAGGAGTTTCTCGCGGACCGAGGCGAGCTCCGAGGGTGGGAACGCCCTGCCGGCACCCAGGTGTTCAACGTAGGTCCGTTGGGCCGTCAGCATGTCGGCGCTGTAGATGGTGGCGAGCTGCTCGCCCTTCGTGACGGCCTGGCCGGTGTAATTGATGTTCAGCTTCTCGATGCGGCCCGACACGCGGGCGGTCAGGACCTTGTGGAGCGTGTCGTTGTCGTCGACCCGGCCCGAAACCTTCAGCGTGCGCACCAGCGGTAGGCGGGCGGCGGTGGTGGTGGCGACGCCGATCGTGGTGATCTGCGACTGGCTCAGGGCAATCGTGCCGGCGGGCAACGCGCCGGCATCGGCGGCGGTGCGGGCGACGAGGCTCATGCCGCAGATCGTGCACTTGTCGGGATGGTCCGATTTGATCCACGGGTGCATTGGGCAGACGTAGACCTGGGCCTTGGACTCGGCGGCGTGGTCGTGTCCGGCGTCAGTGCGCAGCGCGAGATAGGCGGTGCTGCCGAGCGCGGCGACGGCGACAATGCTGACGGCGATCAGGAGGGGTTTGCTCATGGGAAAGGATGACCGTGGGTTGGACTGGCCCGGCCTTGGCCTGCGAAGTCCCGCGTTTGCGGGACGAAGCGGGCCGGGATTATTTTTTCCCCGCTTTGGCGGCGTCGATCATCGCCAGGTACTTGGCCGGATCCTTCCGGAAGTCGGGCGGGCAGTCGCCACAGCAGAAGCGCACCAGACGGTCGGGTTGGCCGGCGACGCGCCAGACGTAGTCCAGCGCCGGGCCCATGCCGCCGCCGAGCTTGTCGCCCGAGACGGTGCAGGTCGTCAGCGGGTAGGCCGCGACCTCCTTGGCGAGCCATTCCGGCGTGGCCGCGGCCTTGGCTTCGAGGAGCTGGCCGCCGCCGGCGGCCGGGGCGAGCGCGGTGGTCTTGGCCGGGGTGGCGACTTCCGTTTTGGCGCAGCCGACGGCAAGACCGAGGACGGCGGAAAGGACAACAGCGAGGGAGAGCAGGGGGCGGAGTTTCATGAGTGGAGAGGGTGGTTGAAGGGATATATCCCCCAAACCGTCAAATCCCTCGAAATTTTCGATCCCTCCGCGGATAACGCTGATTTGCGCGGATTGGTCGGAACAGGAACCCTACATTATTCGCGTTTATCGGCGTCATCCGCGGGAAGGCTCAGGAGTCAGGCGGATTTTTTGCGGGATTTCGCCGGAGCCGGGATATATCAGGGTAATGAAGACGAACATGAATGCCCCTGAATCCGATGGCGCGGTCTCGCAGGCTTTGGCCGACTGGCGCCTCGCGCCCCGGCGTGATCCGGGTTTTCGCTCCGCGGTGCGGGCCCGGCTGGCGGCGCCCGGCGGCCTGACCTGGCTGGGTTACCTCCGGCTCCATGCGGTGCCGGTGGCCGCGGCGTGCGGACTCGCCCTGATCGCGGGAAGCTGGCTCGGACAAAAGCAGGCGAGCGAGCGGGCCGCCGCCGACCGCGCACAGCTGGCCGAATCCTATGTGCGGGCGCTCGACGCGCGCACGATGGCGCTGCCATGAGGAACTTCCTCTATACGGCGGTTCTGGCCTTGGTCATCGGTGCGGTCGCGACCGCTGGCTTCTATTTTTTGCAGCGCGACCCCGAGCTGAGCCGGGCGGCGCGGGCGCAGGATGCGATGGCGTGGCTGCGCCTGGAATTCCACGTGACCGCGGCGCAGGAGGCGGCAATCGCGAAACTCCAGAGTGAGTATGCGGTGGTTTGCACAGACCATTGCCTCGCGATCGCGGCAGCCCGGAAACGGACGGCCCCGGCGGCGGAGATCGCGGCGCTGGAGAAGACCTGCATCGATGCGATGCGGCAGCATTTCACGCAGGTGGCGGCGCTGATGTCGCCCGGCGAGGGCCGGCGCTACCTCGACGAGGTGCTGCCGCGGATCGACAGCTACAACCACGCGGCCTCACCGAACGTGGGGGGGATGAATTGAGCGAGGATGCCGAACTCATGCGCCGGGTGCAGACCGGCGACGAGGCGGCCTTCGGGTTATTGATGGAGCGCTGGGAACTGCCCGTGAAGGGCCTGCTCGCGCGGCTGCTCCAGAATGTGTCGGAGGCCGAGGAGCTGGCGCAGGACACCTTTGTGCGCGTGTGGCAGCAGCGGGAGAAGTACCGCGCCGGCGCTGAGTTTCGTCCATGGGTCTTCGCGATCGCCGTCAACCTTGCGCGTCACCGGCTGCGCTGGTGGCGTCGCCGGCCCGTGGTGTCGCTCGACGCGTGGACCGAATCCGGGCGCGATGTGGCCGGCGGTGGATTGGCGGCAGGTGCGGCCCTCGAGCGCTCGGAGCGGGCCGAGTCCGTGCGCCACGCCATTGCGGAATTGCCGGTGGACCTGCGCGAGGCGCTGGTGCTGGCCGAGTACGAGCAACTCTCGCATCTGGAAATCGCCGCCGCGACCGGTGGCACGGCGAAAGCGGTGGAGTCGCGCCTCTACCGCGCCCGGGCGCTGCTGCGGAAGGCACTGACGGGAAAGATCTGAGTGTCCTTGTTCCCTGACCGGGAAAAGGCGGTCCCGCTCAGTTCTTGAGGGCGTCTTTCTCGGGTCGGAAATCCGGCTCCAGCGCCTGGGCCCGTTCGCGGGCGGCGCGGGCGCCCTCGATGTCGCCCTGCTGGCCGAGGATTCCGGCGATCCGGCAGAGAACGTGGACGGGCCGCGGCAGGTCCTCGCCGACCGGGGCCGGCAGTTCGAGGCAACGGCGCAGGTGCTTCAGCCCGAGCTCGAGCCGTTCGCCGCACAGGTCGGCGCAGCGTCCGAATTGATAGAGGGCGACGAAGTCATCCGGGTGTTCGCGCAGCACTGGCTCGAACTCGGCGAAGGCCGCCGCGTGGTTGTGGGCGGCGAGCTGCAGCGTGGCGCGTGCGATCCGTCCCGCGGTCGGCTCGAGTCGGGCGATGGCCTCGGCTTCATCGCGGGCCTTCTCCTCGCTTCCGCCCACCAGAAACGGGGCGAGCTGGTAGTAGGCCAGCAGACTCCAGCGGTAGGCGGTGCTGCGCGGATCGAGCTCGACCGCGCGCTCGTAGGCGGCGCGGCACCGTCGGGCCCAGCTGATCTTGGAGAGCAGCGGGGCCTTTTGGGCAAAGAGGCCGTAGGTGTCGCCCAGCGCGTTGAACAGGCGGGCGTCATTCGGGGCGAGCTGCAGCGCCCGCTCGAGGTGGGCTTGGGCTGTCCGCTCGTCATCGAACCACAGCGCGAGCCGGCCGAGGTGGAAATTGACCTCGAGGTCGTCGGGATATTCCCGCGCGATGCGGGCGAAGGCGGTCTGGGCGGCGGAGTACTGGCGGGACTGGTAGAGCGTCACGGCCTCGGTGTAGCCGGCCGGCTGTCCGCCTCGCGCGGTGGGCGAAAGCAGGCAGAGCAACAACGCGGGAGGCAGGCCGGCGAGCGGGCGCGGGACCGTCCAATGCATGGTGGAGCGCAGGGAGAAGATCGGCGAACGGTTCGTCGGCATGAACGCGCCGGGACCATGAGTCGCCGCCGTTGCCCCGGGCAAGAGCCGGCTGGCGCCGTCACCGCGATTTAACCGAGACCGCCTTCGCCGGTCTTATGGCGTCGGCATAACAGTCACCGGAGGCTGCCCCGGAGCAAAGATGATGCTGCCGCCGCCGGAGATGGGCACGACCATCGTTGGGGCCTGGCCGGGAGTGTAGATCGTGCTACCGCCTCCGGCGGAGGGCACGACCGTCGACGGGGGTTGTCCGGGAGCATAGATGATGCTGCCGCCACCGGAGATGGGTGTGACCATCGTTGGGGCCTGGCCGGGAGTGTAGATCACGCTGCCGCCACCCGGAGTGGCCACGACGCTCGATGAGGGTTCTCCGGGGGTATTGATGATGCTGTCGCGACCGGCCGTGCGCACCACGGTCGCTGATAATTGCCCCGGCGTATTGATCGTGCTCGCATTGCCTGCGTTCGCCACGACGGCCGTGACCACCCGGCTGGGTCCCGTGGCAGGAGGCGGAGTGTCCGGCTGAACCGGCCGGACCGGCTCGATCGTCGCCGCCGGAATGGCCGGCTGCATGGGCCGGATCGCCGAGGTGCGCGGGAGATTGCCGGGGGGAAGAAGCTCGTCGGCTTGGAAAACAACGGAGTCCGTGACGCGGGTGGCGACCGCGGTGCCGGCCTTGCTTCCGGGACGATAACGCCGCGCGAGCACGGCCGCCTTGCCGGGTTCGAGGAAGGGCTTGAGGAGCAGGTCGCGGACCTCCGCGAAGGAGCTGTTCGCCGGAATGCCGTCGAGGAGGCCGGCTCTCCGCAACGTGGGCAGGTCCGATTCCTCGATGACTTTGCCCGTTTCGGACAACGTGGGCTTGGCCTCGAGTAATGTCACGTCCCCGGGCAGTCCCTGCGCATCGACGACAAACTCAAACGAGAGCTGTGCTCCGAACAAAGGTTGATGGGCCCGCGGCGGGGTGGGGACGGCGCGCGCGACCAATGCCGGCGGAGCATCCACGTCGGCCTGAGCGAAGACGGGTGCATCGGCCGCCAGCGTGGCGGCGGCGCCCAGCAGGGTGAGCGTGGCGAGACCGGCCAGCCCCAAAGCGGTGCGCCGCGCAGGATAAAGATCGTTCTTCATGGGAGCATCATTCGGGTCTTGGCGCGGGCGTTCCGAACGCCGACGCCAAACCTAGTGGCTCCGTCGCCAAACCGCAACCAGACCTGCGCTGGGCGCAGGCTCCTTCAGCGCAGCAGCCCGGGATTCCGTTGCCAGACGGCGTAGGTGAGGGCGGAGGCGAAGGTGACCCAGGCGAGGTAAGGCAGCAACAGCGCGGCGGCGAGCGGGCGCACCTTGTGGAAGGTTGCGATGGTCGCGGCGATCAGCACCCAAAGCACCAGCACCTCGGCGAAGGCGAGGGGGCCGCGTTTCCAGACGAAGAACAGCCACGACCAAAGCGCATTGGCGGCGAGCTGCCCGAGAAAGAGGGCCAGCGGCAGGGCGGCGGCCCGGAAGCCCCGCTCGCGCCAGACCAGCCACGCGGCGATGCCCATCATCAGGTAGAGGCAGGTCCACACCGGGCCGAACAGCGCCGCAGGGGGAGCCCAGTCGGGCTTCACCAGGGCGGCGTAGAAGTCGACGGCATGGATCGACGCGAAGGCTCCGAACGTCGCGGCCACAAAACTCACGCCCAGCCAGCCGGCGAGTCCGATCAATTTGGGTGCTTCCATGCGGGGACGTTGCGCAGGAGCGGCCGAAGCGCAATTCCTGCCGGTGGACGGACACTGCGTACTCGCCCGGGCCGGGGCGGTTGGTCAGGTTGCCGCCGCATGAAACAGCATCTCGCCCTCGTTGCGCTGGTGGTCCGGGACTACGACGAGGCCATCGCGTGGTACATAGGCAAACTCGGCTTCACGCTCGTCGAGGATGAGGCACGCGGTGAGGGCAAGCGCTGGGTCGTGGTCGCCCCGCCGGGCGCGAGGGAGAGCCGGCTCCTGCTCGCGCAGGCGCGGAAACCCGCGGAGCTGGCCGCGATCGGCAATCAAGCTGGGGGCCGGGTTTTTCTTTTTCTCTACACCGACGATTTTCGCCGCGACCACGACGCCTTCACCCGCCGCGGCGTGAAATTCTGCGAGCCCCCGCGCGAGGAATCCTACGGGACGGTCGCGGTGTTCGAGGATCTGTACGGCAACCGCTGGGATCTGCTGCAGCTCCTGGCTCCGCCTAGCATGTAACGTATTGCGTGACCTGATAGGCAAAGCTGCGGGCGGTTGGATTCGGAGCAAAGAGCGGGC
>CAIYFD010000018.1 GCA_903925425.1 uncultured Opitutia bacterium
GGCATGGAACGTCACCTGCGTCGCCAGGCGCTCGGCGGCGAGGGTGAAGTCGAAGGAGACTTCGCCGCGCGGTGGCTGGGGGAGGGCGGCGCGGCCGGAGTCGAGCCAGAGATTCAACGCGCGGAGCGCGGCGAGGCGCTCGCGCTGGTTGACGTTCACATGGCCGTCGCGGGCGAGGCGCAGGAAAAGCGGCTGAAATTCCCGCGAGGGCGGGATCGCGGTCGTGGTGTACGCCTGGGAACCCGTGAGTTCGCTTTGGTTGGCGACGAAGATCAGGGGAACGTTGGGCCGGCGGGAGAGGCCGATCGTGCCGTTGTTTTCGATCAGGCCGAGACCGGGATCGACCGCGATCGCTCCGTCGTACTGCCGCGACGAGCCCTTCATTTCCTCGGGCTCGCGCTCGGCGAGCAGGGTGGCGATCAGGCCGCCCATGGAATCGCCTTCGACCAGCACACGGCTGGGCTCGCCGTGGAGCGAAACGAGCTGCGCCCGGAGCGCGTCGAGGTCGCTGATGGCATCGGCCACGATGACGCCGTTGCGGCGGTAGCTCGACTTGGCGACGATCCAGCCCTCCTCGACGAGGGTGCGGTAGGCGAGGGCGTCCGGGTTCAGGTCGGCCACGAGCGGCGTCTCGGCGTCGCGGAGCCCGTGGGCGATGAGCACGATCCGGCGGTTCCAGTTCCGCGGGATGAGGGCGGTGTACTTGGCTCCGGCGATCTCGCCCGTCTCGACCGTGAGGGAAGGAGTGGTCGGCGCGGGGATGCTCCCGCGGCCCCCGCGGGCATCAGCGGCGTGCAGCGCGGCTGTGGCCGCGAGCAAGGCGAGAAGAATGCGGAAAAGCCGTGACATCGTGCGGACGAGGAATGGGGAAAGAGGGAAAACAGGAAAACGATCCGGTGCCAACGATTCCTGTTTTCCTGCTTTCCACATTCCTCTCCCCATTTCGGGCTTTCGCCGCGGTGTCGAATCGTGTTCTCGTGGCGGGATGAACGTAGAGTCCCTGGCCCGCCCTGCTGTCCTGTCGCAACCGACCTATGAGCCGGGCAAGCCGATCGAGTACGTGGCGCGGGAGCTCGGGCTCGATCCGGCCGGCATCATCAAGCTGGCTTCCAATGAGAACCCCAACGGGCCCTCTCCGAAGGCGGTGGCAGCGGCGAAGCGTGCGCTGGAGCAGGGGGAGCTTTATCCCGACGGCGGTTGTTTCGCACTGCGCCAGAAGCTGGCGGCGGAGTACGGCCTTGGCGCGGACCAGTTCGTGATCGGCAATGGCTCGAACGAGATCCTTGAGCTGCTTGGCCACGTGTTTCTCGGGCCCGGGGACGAGGTGGTGATGGGCGACCCGGCCTTCGTGGTCTACAAGCTCGTGACGCTCCTCTTCGGGGCCAAGGCGGTTGAGGTGCCGCTGGTGAACCACCGGCATGACCTCGCGGCGCTGGCGCGGGCGATCACGCTGCGCACCAAGCTCGTGTTTGTCGCGACCCCGAACAATCCGACGGGCACGGCCAACTCCGAGACGGAGCTGCTGGCGTTTGTCCGGGCGCTGCCGGAACACGTGATCTGCGTGGTCGACGAGGCCTACGCCGAGTACGTCGAGAAAGCGCCCGATCTCCGTCCGTTGATCGCCGAGGGCCGCAAGGTCATCGGCCTCCGCACGTTTTCAAAGATCCACGGCCTCGCCTCGCTGCGCGTTGGCTACGGCTACGCGAGTCCCTCATTTGCGGGTCTGCTGAACCGGGTGCGCCAGCCCTTCAACGTGAATGCGATCGGCCAGGCGGCGGCATTGGCCGCGCTCGACGACCGCGAGTTCGCCCAGCGGTGCGCGCAGGACAAC
>CAIYFD010000019.1 GCA_903925425.1 uncultured Opitutia bacterium
AACCGAAAACCGATAACTAGGAACCGGTCCGGCGGCCATGCGCCGGACCTGCCAGCCACATGGCGCCCAGCATCAGGCCCAAGGCGTAGGTGAGACCGGGCAGGTCGGCCTTTTCGCCGAAGACGAACACCGAGGCCGCAACCGCCAGGGGGATCTTCGCGTTGTTCATCACGGCGAGCCGCCCGGAAGAGGTGCGCGTCGCGCCCACGTTCCAAAGAAAGAAACCGAGGCCCGAGGCCAGCACGCCGAGATAAAGCAGCGTCCAACCCTGGATCGGCGTGACCTCGATGGGAACATTCCCAGCCCGGACCAGCGCCACGGGCAGGGTCAGCAAAAAGGCGCCGGCATAGAGCAGACCAAAGACGTCGCGATCACGCAGATCGGGTTGGCGGGCGCGGAGCCGCCGGTACCACACCTGGCCCGCGGCGAACGCCAGATTCGAGATCTGGACGAGTCCAATGCCCAGCAGATTGCCAGACACCCCGCGCGAATGGTCTGTCGCAATTGCCCCCCCCGTCACGGCCAGCACCGCGGCGACCAAGGCCCGCACGCGCAGGCGGCGGTCGAGGGCATCGGCGATCAGCGTGACCAGCACCGGAGTCGTCAGGGTGAGCAATGCGACCTCGTAGCTCTGCAGGTGTTTGAAGCTCTCGTTGTAGGCGAGGTACATCACGCCGAACTGCACCGCCCCGATGGCCACAAAGGCCAGGCTGTCGCGCCACCGCAGTCCGCCCAGCCGCACGAAGGGCAGGAAGACCAGCAAGCCGAGGCCGAGCCGGGCCGCCGAGATGAAGCCGCTGTCGAGCCCCGCGAGCCGCCCCTTGATCAGGCCGAACGAGAAGGCCCAGAGAAGCGAGACGGCGATGAGCTGGAGCATGGCGGGCGCGGGCGGTTATTGGTTAATGGTTCTTGGGACCGATCCAAACAACGGACAACCAATAACCGACAACTGAGGCGGCGCGGCCGCGTCACACCCGGAAGATCGCCCCGAGCTTCTTGCCGAGCAGCACAGTCAGGCTCGCGAGAATGATCCCAAGAAAAACCATCGCCCAGACGCCGAGCGCGCTCGCGATGAATTTTCCGTCACCGAGCAACTGGAAGAGCTCGAGGATCGCCTTGGTGATCGGATAATAGACCTGTTTCTGCGCGAGGATCAGCGAGTCGCTCACCTCCAGCATCGCAAAGGCGAAAGCCAGCAGGCCGCCGGCGATCAAGTTGGCCATGATGAGCGGCAGCGTGACCCGGATCATCGACTTGAGCGGCGGGCAGCCGAGATTCTGGGCGGCCTCTTCCAGGGTCACGCTCGTCTGCTCAAAACCGGCCGCCGCCGCGCGCACCACGTAGGGCAGGCGGCGCACCGAGTAGGCGATGATCAGCAGCACGGTCGGATCCCGCACCGGGTTGATGAAGGCGAAGAAGCGCCCCTCCTGCGACATCGCGAGGTAGCCGAACGCGAGGACCAGGCCGGGCACCGCGAGCGGCAGCATCGCAAGATAATCGAGGACCTGCCGGCCGCGGACCTTCGAGCGCACGATCACGTAGGCGATCGCCACGCCGAGGAAGAGATCGATGACGCTCGAAATGCTAGCGAACTTCAGGCTGTTCGCGATCGCGGGCACCGTGAGGTCATGGCCGAGCGCGATCCGGAAGTTATCCAGGGTGTAGGCGTGCGGCAGCACGCTGGCGTACCAGTCCTTGGAGAAAGCCACGAGGATCACCCCGAAATGCGGCAGCACCGCGAGAAAAGTCACGCCGCCGAAGAGCGCCGTGCACAACCACGCCTGGTGGGCGGGCAGGGCGCGCGGGCCGCCGCCGGAGGTCGCCTTCGCCATCATCGCATAACCGGCGCGGCCGAAAATGCCCTTGCCCACCGCATAGAGCGCCACCGAGGCCACGAGCATCACGGTCACGAGTGCATAGGGAAACGGACTCCCGCCGATATCCTTCAGTCCGTAGAAGATCTGCACGCTCGTGACCTGCGCGTAGTCGAAGACGAGCGGCGTGCCCAGTTCGGTGAAGGCCCAGATGAAGACAATGGTGCCGCCGGCGAACAGGCCCGGCCTGATCAGGGGCAGCGTGATGCGGCGGAAACGCCGGAAACCCGTGCAGCCGAGATTCTGCGCGGCCTCTTCCATGGCCGGGTCGACGTTCGCCAGCGCGGCGATGGCGTTGAGGTAGATGATGGGATAGAGCGACAGCGCCTGCACCACCGCGATGCCCCAGAACTGGTGCGCGGCGAACCAGTCGAAGGTCCAGCCGGCCGGCCGCAGGCCCAGCTCGATGATCAGGGCATTGAGCGCGCCGTACTGCCCGAAGATCTGCTTGATCCCGATGGCGCCGACGAACGGCGGCAGGACCATCGGCACCAGCACAATTGCGCTGAGCAGGCCCTTGGCGGGAAACAGGAACCGGTCACTGATGAACGCCAGGGGCAGGGCGAGCAGGAGCGCCAGCACCGTGGTCGCGCAGGCGAGCAGGAAAGAATTCCGGAGCCCACTGAGGTAGGTCGGGTCCGACAACAGCGCCGTCAGGTAGCCCAGGGTGACCTTGCCGTCCGCGTCCACGAAGCCGCCCTTGAGGATCTGCAGGATTGGCCAGAGGAAGAACACCGCGAAAAACGCGGCGGTCAGGCCAAAGACGAGGCGCGCAAAAGACTGCGACATAGGGCGAAGTTCTCGGGGCGCTTCAAATCCTCCGCAAGGCGGAAGTGCGGACCCCTGAAGCGGCTGCGCTCATTCCGGATGAAATCCGCGCGTTCGGCCCGCGCCTAAATCAGGACGCCAGTTTTAGCCTTGGCAGAGGCTGGTGCGAGCGGCGGGAATCGAACCCACATCAATGGCTTCGGAGGCCACTACACTATCCATTGTGCTACGCTCGCGTTTACTGGAACCGGTAATCAGCAAACACCGGCTTGGGGTGTCGAGTGGAAACGCCTACTTCTTCTCGGCCTGGAGATGGCGGTGCACGAAGGCCCAGTAGATCGCGCCCAGCACAACGACGGCGCCGACCAGCCAGAGGGTGAGGCGGTGCAGTTCGCCGTTCATCAGCGCCTGATCCTTGCCGGCCTGCACGCCGACCCAGGTGAGCACCGCGGTCCAGATCGCCGAACCGATGATCGTGTAGAGCGAGTAACGCCAGTAGTTCATCCGCACGATGCCGGCCGGGATGCCGATGAGGTGCCGGACCACGGGCACGAGGCGCGAACCGAAGACACCGAAACTTCCGAACTTGGCGGACCACGCCTCAGCCAGCTCGACCTTGGCCGGCGGGACGAAAAACAACTTCCCGTATTTCAGCACCAGCGGGCGGCCCGCCCAGCGCGAGAGCCAGTACATCACGGAGGCACCGACCCAGGAACCGATCGTGCCGGCGATGATGATGCCCGCGAGGCTCATCTTGCCCGTGGTCTGCGCCACGATGACGGCCGGCGGGATGATCGCCTCGCTCGGCAGCGGGATGATCGAGCTCTCCATCGCCATCAAGAGGCCGACGAGGAGGTAACCACCGTCCGCCAGCGATTGCCGGTACCATTCAAAAAGTCCGCTGAAGAGTTGGCTCATATAAATAAAAAAGGCAGGCAGTGGTGACTGCCTGCCGGGAAAGGGAGAAACAGATTAAACGTCTGGCTTGGTCTTGCGGAGACTCATGACGCGGTCGCCTTCCTTCCACTGACCGCGTTTCTTGAGGATGGCCACGCGCTCGAAGCGCTTGAGGACGTTACGTTTGATGACCAGGCCGTTGGCGCCTTGGAGACTTTTGTGCTGGGACATGGCGGGAAATCGATGGTTGGCGGACGATTAAAGGGGCGGATTGGTAGGCAGCGCCCCCGACCATGACAAGTACTTTTCTCCCACCTCGCTCGCGGGGACCACAATCCACTCCGGAATTTCGTACGGATGATTGCCCTGAACCCAGGCGGAGAGCGCCGTTAACTGGCCGGGGAGGAATTTCAGGCAAAGGCGGAATTCCCCGGCGTGCTCGATCTGCCCTTTCCAGCGGTACACCGCAGTCACCGGGCCGTCGATCTGCACACAAACCGCCAGGTTCCGCGCGATAATTTCCCCAGCCAGTCTTTCGGCGTCGGCCCGGCTGGCCACGGTGGTCCAAGCGATGAACATGGCTTCAAAACGGCCGTCCCCAGCACGCTTCGCAAGGCGGAACCCGGGAGTAGGGGCTTGACAACCCATTTGCCGCCCGGTCTTTTCCTCGGCTTTTCCTGACAAAAGCACCGTCTTTTCACCATCCATGGCACTCAAGATTCGTCTCACCCGCGTCGGCACCACCCACCAACCGCACTACCGCGTGGTCGTGGCTGAGGCCCGCTCCCGCCGCGATGGCGATCCTGTCGAAGTCATCGGCACCTACGATCCCCGCACCAAGGGCAAGCAGATCAACCTGAAGCTCGACCGCGTCGACTACTGGCTGAGCAAGGGAGCGCTCCCGAGCGACACCCTCAACTCCATGATCAAGAAGGCCCGCCGCGCTCCGGCCGCCGCCCCGGCCGCCACGGCCTGAGTCAAGTCTGACCCTTTCGCCCCGGACCCCGTGTCCGGGGCTTTTTGTTTTATCCCTTTGCCGCGACGCCCGCGCCGTCAAAACCTCCCGCCATGGCCCTGCACGTCGACATCCTGACCCTTTTTCCGGGGATGCTCGACGGCTTCCTGGCCGAAAGCATCCTCGGCAAGGGCTTGGAGCGCGGTCTCCTGAGCGTTAAGGTCCACGATCTCCGCGACTGGACCACCGACAAGCACCACACCGCCGACGACCGTCCGTTCGGCGGCGGGGCCGGGATGGTCCTCAAGCCCGAGCCGGTCTTTGCCGCCATCGAGCAACTCCAGACGCCCGGCTGTCGGCGCATTTACCTCACCCCGGACGGCGTGCCGTTTTCCACCGCAACCGCGCAGCGGCTCTCCGGCGAGAAACACCTGATCTTCCTCAGCGGACACTACGAGGGAATCGACCAGCGGATTCGTGACCGCGTGATCGATGAGGAAATCAGCATCGGCGATTATGTACTCACCAATGGCACCATTGCGGCCGCCGTTGTCCTCGATGCCGTGAGCCGTTTCATCCCCGGTGTGCTCGGGGAAGAAAAGTCGTTGACGCACGAATCCTTCACCAGCACGTTCCTCGACTTTCCTCAATACACGCGTCCCGCCGAATTCCGAGGCATGTCCGTTCCGGAGGTTCTCCTCTCTGGAAATCACGGCGAAATCGAGAAATGGCGGCACGCGCGACAGGTGGAAAAAACCCGCCAAGTCAGACCAGATTTACTCAAATAGACCCGCATCCATGAACCCGATCATCAACGAGATCACCGCCTCCCAAGTGAAGAAGGACATCACGCCGTTTAAAGTCGGCGACGGTGTCAAAGTGCACACGAAGGTGCGTGAAGGCGACAAAGAGCGCGTCCAGATCTACGCCGGCATCGTCATCGCTCGCAAGGGTCATGGCATCCACGAGACCTTCACGGTCCGACGCATGAGCTACGGCGAGGGCGTCGAGCGCGTTTTCCCGGTTAACTCCCCGAACATCGACAAGATCGAGGTCGAGCGCGAGTCCGAGCCGATGAAGGCCCGCCTCTACTATCTCCGCAACCGCCTCGGCAAAGCCGCCGTGCTGGTCAAGGAGAAGCGCTACGTGGCCAACGCCGCCAACTAAGCGCGCAAGGTCTTTTGTCCCAAAGCCGGGACGTATCGAAGCGAGCCTTTCTGGGCTCGCTTTTTTTACGCCCGAAAACTGACCTTGGCTCCTTCCGCTGTTCCTTTCGTTCCCCATGAAACTCCCGACCGACATTCTCGCCCAAGCTGCCAACCAAGCCCGTGGCCTCGCCATCGACGCCATCCACAAGGCAGGGATCGGCCACCTCGGTCTGCCGCTCGGGTCCGCCGAGATCGGCGCCGTCCTCTTCGGCCACGCCCTCAGCCACAATCCCGCCGTCCCGCGCTGGCTCAACCGCGACCGCTTTGTCCTCTCCGCCGGCCACGGCTCGATGTTCGTCTACGCCTGGCTCCATCTTTCCGGCTACGACGTCTCGCTCGACGACATTAAGGCCTTCCGCCAGCTGCACTCGAAGACCCCCGGCCACCCCGAGTTCCACGAGACCCCCGGCGTCGAGGCCACCACCGGTCCGCTCGGGCAGGGCATCGGCAACGCCGTCGGCCTCGCCATGTCCGGCCGCATGGCCGCCGCGCGCTTCAACACCGCCGCGCACACCGTCTTTGACCACCACGTCATCTGCCTCGCGGGCGACGGCTGCCTGCAGGAAGGCGTCGGCATGGAGGCCACCGAGTTCGCGGGCCACCAGGGCCTCGACAACCTCATCCTCATCTACGACTCCAACGACGTCACGCTCGACGCGATGGCGAACAAGACGCAGAGCGCCAACACCGCGGCCAAGTTCAAGGCCATCAACTGGGACGTGCAGACGCTCGCGGACGGCCACGACATGGCCGCCATCCTCAAGGCCGTGAACAAGGCCAAGCGCGCCACCAGCGGCAAACCGCAGCTCATCATCGCCCGCACGATCATCGCCAAGGGCATCCCCGAGGTGCAGGGCACCGCCAAGGGTCACGGCGAGGGTGGGGCAAAGTTCGGCGATGCCGCCCGCGTCGGCCTGGGCCTGCCCGCCGACCAGCACTTCTTCGTCAGCCCGGAGGTCACCGCCTTTTTCGCCGCGCACAAGAAGCGCCTCGGGCGCGCCTACTCGAAGTGGAAAAAAACCTTCGAGGTCTGGCGCGAGGCCAACCCGGCCCTCGCCACGCTCCTCGACAGCCGCGGCCAGTCGCCCGTCGCCACCGAGCTCCTCGCGAAGGTCCCGGCCTTCCCCGCCGACGCCAAGCTCGCCACGCGCGCCGCCGGCCGCGATGTCCTGCAGCCGCTCGCCGCCGCACTCCCGCTCTTCATCAGTGGCGCCGCCGACCTTCACGGCTCGACCTACAACTACATCGCCGCCGCCCCCGATTTCGACAAGGAGCACCGCGATGGCCGCAATCTCCGCTTCGGCATCCGCGAGCACGCCATGGCCGCCATGTGCAACGGCTTCGCCTACGACGGCATCTTCCGTCCGTCCTGTGCCACGTTCCTCGTCTTCGCCGACTACTCGCGCCCTGCGATGCGGGTCGCCGCCCTGGCCAAGCTCCCGGTCATCTACATCTACACCCACGATTCCGTCGGCGTCGGTGAAGACGGCCCGACGCACCAGCCCGTCGAGACCATCTCGGCCATGCGCCTCATCCCAAACTTCACCGTGATCCGCCCGGCGGACCCGGAGGAGACCGCGGCCGCCTTTGCCGCCGCCCTGGCGCATACTTCCGGCCCGACCATGCTCGCCCTGACCCGTCAGGCCGTGCCCCAGCTCAACGAGGCCCCGGCCGACGTCCGCCGCGCAGGCGTGCTCCAGGGCGCCTACGTGCTCGTCCGTGAAACCGCGCCGTTGACCCACATCCTGATCGGCACCGGCAGCGAAGTGCAGCACGCCGTGGCGGCCGCCAAGCAGCTCGGCGCCGGCGTACGCGTCGTCTCGATGCCCTCGATGGAGATCTTTGACCGCCAGGCGCAGGATTACCGCGACAGCGTGCTGCCGCCGTCCTGCGTAAAGCGCGTTTCCATCGAGGCCGGCGTCGGCGCCCTCTGGCACAAGTACGTCGGCTCGCAGGGCCGCATCCTCGGCATCGACCGCTTCGGCCTCAGCGCCCCGTACCAGCAGGCAATGCAGGAACTCGGCATGACCGCCGACGCCGTCCTCGCCGCAGCGCGGGGACTCTGAGTCCCTACCACGGAAACAAGACCTGTTTTGCCAAAGAGGCACAGAGAGCCCAGAACCCAAGCCTCGTTGTTTTGGGAGGTGATGACCGAACCCCACGCACCTCCGGTCTCTGTGAGCTCTGTGCCTCTGTGGCAAAACCATCCGTGAACTCCGCTTCGCACTACGACGTTGCCATCATCGGGGCCGGGATGTCCGGCCTCGCCGCCGGCATCCGGCTGGCGCACTTCGGGAAGAAGGTCTGCATCTTTGAGCGCCACAACGCCGTCGGTGGCCTGAACAGCTTCTACAGCCTCGCGGGCCGGAAGTACGACGTCGGCCTGCACGCCATGACAAACTACGTGCGTCCCGGCGTGAAGGGCACTCCGCTGACGAAGCTGCTCCGCCAGCTCCGGATCGAGCGCGATGAATTCGCCCTCTGTGAACAGAAGCAGTCACGCGTGGCGTTCGGCCCCCGCGGCGAGGTCTCGCTCCGCTTCACGAACGACTTCGCCGTGTTTGAGTCCGAGGTCGCCCGCCAGTTTCCGTCGCAGGCCGACGGTTTCCGGGCCCTCGTCGCCGCGGTGAAGTCCTACGATGACGTCTCCCTCGATACCGTGCCGGTATCGGCGCGGGAGGTTGTCCGGCGTCACCTCTCCGATCCGCTGCTGGAGGACATGATCTTCTGCCCCGTGATGTACTACGGCAGCGCCCAGGAGCACGACATGGAGTTCGGCCAGTTCGTGATCATGTTCAAGGCCCTCTACCTCGAGGGTTTCGCCCGTCCACTCGAAGGCGTGCGCCTGATCCTGCGCGTGCTCCTCGAGAAGTACCGCGCCGCCGGCGGTGAACGCCGGATGAAATGCGGCGTGCAAAAGATCATCACCCGCGAGGGCAGGGCCGCCGCGCTGATCCTCGACTCCGGCGAGGAAATCACCGCCGGCCACGTCATCTCTTCCATCGGCGCACCGGAGACGGCAGGGCTTTTCGAACCCAACCCTCAAAACCCAAAACTCAAAACCGAAGCCGGGCGGCTGAGTTTCGTCGAGACGATCACCGTCCTGAACCGCCAGCCGTCCGACCTCGGCTGGGGCGACGACACCATCGTCTTCTTTAATGACTCACCGCGTTTCGACTACGCGCGGCCCGAGGGGCAGGTCGACGTGCACAGCGGCGTGATCTGTTTCCCAAACAACTTCGCCTATCCGGCGGGTGCGGCACTGGCCGACGGCTTCCTGCGCGTGACCTGCATGGCGAACTACGACCGTTGGGCAAACCTCCCGGAGGAGGCCTATCAGGCCGACAAACAGCGCTGGTTCACCGAGGTGCAGCGCAGTGCCCGGCGTTTTCTCCCGGCCGTGGCGGATGACACCCTCGCCCAAGCCACCGTGACGACCGACATGTTCACGCCGCGCACGATCACCAAGTTCACCGGCCACCT
>CAIYFD010000020.1 GCA_903925425.1 uncultured Opitutia bacterium
GGTGAGCAACTTGTGCACGTAGCCCTGGTGGGCGACGTCGAAGACGAATTGATCGGCGGGGGTGTCGAACACCCGGTGCATGGCGATGGTGAGCTCGACCACCCCGAGGTTGGGGCCGATGTGCCCACCCGTGCGCGAAGTGACGGCGATCAACTCCTGGCGGATCTCCTCAGCCAGTTGCGGCAGCTGCGTGGGCGCCAGTGCCTTTACATCGGCCGGACTGCGGATGCCATCGAGGAGGCGGGGGGAGGGAGTCATCAGTGAAAGTGAGAGGGAAAGTGAAAGTGGGGGCCGGCGGGACTTCGCGCTCAGGCTCCGGGGGTGAGCTTTTCGAAGGTCACGCCGTCCTTCTGCTTGCGGAGTTGCTCAATCTTGAGCTCGGCGTCCTTGAGCCGGGCCTCGCAGACCTTGAGCAGCTTGTTGCCGTCCTCGAATTTGGCGAGGAGTTCGGCCAAGGGCACGTCACCGGCCTCCATCGACTCGACGATCTGCTCGAGTTGGTTCAGGGCGTCCTCAAAGGCGAGGCTCTTGGCTTTGGTTTCCACGGCGTGAAACGTGCCGCGGGGGGGGCTGGGATTCAAACCATCTTTGCGGTTCCGAGGTGAAAATGGCTTCGCCCGGACTTCACGCCAAACGCAAAAGGACGGCGGGGCGCCGCCGAAGGGCCGCAAACTTGTCCGCGGAAAACGCGGAGGGGAAACCGAATGAGCCCCTGGTATCCGCGGCGATCGGGGAAATCCGCGGAAAGGATCGCGGGACGCCCGGCCCCATCCTCGCGGCGTGCGTTGCCGCTGCGATCCCTTGGAACAAGGGGCGGCCGGAAGCGTGTCCTTCCTTGCGAAAAATGATTCGCCCCGGGCGCCGGGGTTTCGCCACGATGCGCGCACATGGCCACGTTCCAGACCCTGCCCGGTTTTCGCGAGTTCTACCCGGAAGATCTCGCCCGCCGGAATCACCTCTTCCGTCTCTGGCGCCGCACTGCGAACGCGTTCGGCTTCGCGGAATACGACGCGCCGGTGCTGGAGCCGCTCGAGCTCTACAAGGCGAAGTCGGGTGACGAGATCGAGGGGCAGCTTTTCAGCTTCACGGACAAGGGCGGGCGTGAAGTCGCGCTCCGGCCCGAGATGACCCCGACCGTGTGCCGGCTGGTCGGCGCCCGGGCGAGCGCGCTCAAGCGTCCGATCAAGTGGTACAGCATCGGCGAATTCTACCGCTACGAACGGATGCAGCGCGGTCGCGGCCGGTGCTTCTTCCAGTTCAACGCCGACATCTTCGGTGAGCCGGGGGTGGAGGCGGAGATCGAGCTGGTGGCGCTGCTGGTGCAGACGATCGCGGCGTTCGGCCTGACGGAGCAGGATTTCATCGTGCGGCTCAGCGACCGCAACCTGTGGTTCTTTTTCCTCGAGGCCCTCGGCCTCGACGAGGCGCGGAGCCGGGCCGTGCTCGGCGCCGTGGACAAGTACGAGAAGGCGGGCGACGAGGCGTTCAAGGACTACGCCACGGAGTTCGGCCCGCTCGATCCGGCGCTGAAGGGGCGGATCCTCGGTTTTCTCCAGATCAATTCGCTCGCGGCGCTGGAGCAGGCGGCTGCGGAACTCGGCGGCGAAAAGATCGCGGCGCGGTTGTCCGACTGGCGCCGGGTGCTGGGCGCACTCGACGCGATGGGCCTCGGGCAGTTCATCCAGGTGGACCTCGGCGTGGTGCGAGGCCTGGCGTACTACACGGGCTTCGTCTTCGAGGCGTTCGACCGGAAGGGCGAGTTGCGCGCGATCGCGGGCGGCGGCCGCTACAACGACCTCGTGAAGAA
>CAIYFD010000021.1 GCA_903925425.1 uncultured Opitutia bacterium
ACGCTGCGGATCCCGCTCTCCAGGCCCTAGAGGCCCAGCACCAATTCGGTTTTTGCCACAGAGGCGCAGAGAGCACAGAGCCCAAGCCTCGTTGTTTTGGTTCTGGATCGGAACCCAATCATCCGAGCTCTGTGAGCTCTGTGCCTCTGTGGCTAAAACGCCTTACTTCGCCGGATTCGCGCCTTTGGCCTTCGTCGGGATCGAGTAGAAGCCCGTCCTAGCAGTGATGTAGAGCGTACTGCGGTCCTTGCCGCCGAAAGCGAGGTTGGCGGGCTGCTCGGGCACCGGGATGAAACCGATGGCCTGGCCGGTTCTCGTGTCCACGACCGTCACGCCCGTGGTGGGTCCGGCAGGCGCTGCTGGAGCGGCGACGACGGGCGCAAGAGCAGGCGCACCACCGTCGGCCGCAGCGGGAGCAGGCGCACCGCCCCGGGCTCCGCGGCCGCCGCGGCCACCGCCGAGATTCGCCGCGAGGTAAAGATTGCCGCGATCGTCCAGCGTCATGCCGTCGGAACCAAAATTACAGATCAGGCGTTTGTTCGTGAGCCCGCCGTCCGGCTGGATGTCAAAGGCGAGGATCTGGCGCGCATTGATGTCCGACACGTACAGGGTCTTGCCGTCGGGCGTGCCCACGATCCCGTTCGGCATCGTGAAGTCCGCCACGCGGGTGAGCGTCTTGTGAGCCGGATCGAGGTAATAGACGGAACGGGCATTTTGCGAAGGACGCGTCACGGCCGGATCCCACCAGGTGCGCGCGTACATCGGGTCGGTGACATAGATGCCGCCGTCGGGACGCACCCAGACGTCGTTGGGGCCGTCGAGGGGCTTGCCCTGATAACCCGCGGCGGAAATGAGCACCGTGTGCGTGCCATTCGGGGCGATCGACCAGAGCTCATTCCGCTCGTCGGCGCAGGAGATGAGGTTGCCCTTGCCGTCAAAGTACTGGCCGTTGGACCGGCCGGAGGGTTCAAGGAAGGTGCTCAGCTTCGACGCGATCACATCCCATTTCAGGATCTTGTTGTTGTTCTGGTCGACAAAGTAGACGTCGCCATTCGGCGCGGTCGTCGCGCCCTCGGTGAACCCGAAGTCGCCCGCGAGCTTGGTGACCACGGCGTCGGGCGCGATCGTCGCCGGCAGTCCCAGCGCGCGAACCTCCACGCCGGTCGGCGCCGCCGGGACGGTCGAGCTCGCGGTCGGAGGAGTGGCGGGCGCATCGGCCGCCGACAACGGCAGGACGGTCGCGGAGATCAGGGCAAACGCAGCCAATCGCGGGGTTTTCATGGGGTGCGCCTTGCTTAACAGGCGGCTCGACTTTGGCAATGTCGAGGGTCGGGCCGACGCGAAAGCGAACGTGGATAGTGAGTCAAAAGTGAGACTGGAAGTGGCATCACCCACTCTGCCCTTTCACCCCAACTCACTTTCCTCTCTCACTTTCACTCCCGCCGTAGGCGCGCTCAGCGCACCTGCAGCGTGTCGCCCTCGAACGTAATGCCGAGCGACGGCACCGTGACGGCCTTGCGCGAACCTTCCTTGCGCACGGTGCCGGCGAGCCACGCGTCGTAGCCCGAGGCCTTGGCGGCGGCGAGCACGGCGTCGGCCGACTGCGCATCGACGTAGGCGGCGAAGCCGATGCCCTGGTTGAAGGTCGCGTACATCTCGCGCTCGGAAACCGGGCCCGCCTGCGCTATGAAACGGAAAAGCGCCGGCGCCGGGCGCGGCGCGGTGATCTCGTACACAAACGGTTCGTCGAGGCGCATCAGCTTGCGCCAGCCGTGGCCGGTCACATGCGCCGCATACTTGAGCTTCAGGTTGCGGCGCTGGCACTCGCGCACGAACGCCACGTAGATCACCGACGGGGCAAGCAGCGCCTCGCCGTAGGTCCGGCTGTCGCCGAAGCCGATCGGCGTCTGGTAACCCTGCGGCAGCTTCTCCGCGATCAGCCGGCAGAGACTCAGACCGTTCGTCTGCACGCCCGAGCTCGCGAGGAAGATGATCGCGTCGCCGGCGCGGACATCACCCGTGATGCGGAGCGACTTCGGGGCGATGCGGCCGATCGCCGAGCCCGCGAGGACGATGGTCTCGGGTTCGACAATGCCGCGCAGGGTCGGAGTCTCGCCGCCACCCCAGACCGCGCCCGCCAATTTGCAACCCTCGGCCCAGCCCGCGACCAGCGCCTCCATGCGCTTGGCGTCGCCAAACCAGGCCGACTCCCCGACCGCCGCGTGCATCGCGACCGAAATCGGCAGCGCCCCGCAGGTGGCGAGGTCGTTGACGATCGTCGCGACGGTATCGATCGCGATCTCGCGGTAAAACGTGCGGCCCGTGGCGGCCTGCACGGCATCGGCCACGAGGTTCTTGGTACCGAGGCCCTCCTCGACATGCGCGAGGTAATGATCCGCGCCCTCGATCAGGTAGGCGCTCTCGCCCCGCGTGGTCGCCGGCTCGGCGTAGCCGTGGGCCGTGAGTTCCCCGGCGGTGGTGCGGGCGGCCTTCTGGCAGGCCCGCTTGAAGGCGTCGAGTTGGTCGTAACGGACGCCGGAGGATTCGTAGCTTAAAGACATGGTTATCGGTTGAGGGTTATTCGTTATCGGGATCAGGCACCAATCAACCACTAACCAATAACTCGGATCCAATAACCCCGCTCGTGATCAATACGAGCGCCCCTCGTTCTTCTCGTAGTAATTCACGTAGGCCTGGTTCACCACGCGATAGCCGCCCGGCGTGGGATACTTGCCGGTGAAGTACCAGTCGCCGCTGTGGGCGGGCACGGCGGCGTGGAGATTCTCGATCGTCTGGAAGATCACCTCGATCTCGCCCTGCCACTCGATCCCCTTCGGGCGCACCCGCTCGACGATTTTGGCCGAGAGCTCCTCGGGGGTGAACGGCTCGTAGAGGGCGCGCACATGGTTGATGCAGCCGCCCTTGGCGACCTCGTCCCGGCAGAGGCGGTAGACTTCCTCGAGCAGCGTGGCCTGGCCGCGCTCCTTCAACAGCTCCACGGCGGCCTCGAAGGCGATGAATTTCCCCAGCTCCGACATGTCGATGCCGTAGCAGTCGGGGTAACGGATCTGCGGCGCGGTCGAGACGATGACAATCTTGCGCGGGTTGAGCCGGGCGAGGATGCGGAGGATGGATTTGCGCAGCGTGGTGCCGCGGACGATCGAGTCGTCGACG
Source organism: uncultured Opitutia bacterium (assembly GCA_903925425.1). Classification (GTDB taxonomy): domain Bacteria; phylum Verrucomicrobiota; class Verrucomicrobiia; order Opitutales; family Opitutaceae; genus CAIYFD01. Next base: position 3,175 of record CAIYFD010000021.1, read on the forward strand.
CAGACGAGATTGTCACCGGGCTTCACCGAGCCGTAGGTGATGTCGTAGACATGGCTCGCGAGCTGATTGCGCATGGTCTCCTGACCGATGAACGTGCGCAGCTTGATGTCCTTGCTCACGACCTTCTCGCCGCGGGGCCAGTTGCGCAGGATCAGCTCGTCGAGCACCGCCTCGGTCAGCGCGCCCTTGGCGCTGGCCGCGAGGATCGCGGCCTTGACCTCGTCGCGGCGCTTGGTGCGGAGCGCGGACATGAGCCCGTAGTAGGCGACCTCGGCGGTGTTGGGGATGAAGCTAAAGACGGTGTTGGCCCAGTCGTAGCTGATGGCATTCAGCACCTGGTCCGCCAGCCGACCGCCCAGGGCCTGCCGCTCGCGGTAGATATCGAGGTCGTTGCCCCGGGAGAAATAAATCCGCTCAAAGGAGCACGAGGTGCGCGGGCGCGGTGCGGTGAAGGGCACCTCGGAGAGCGTGCCGGCCGCCTTGATCACCACGACATGGCCGGGCGTGACCTCCTTCACCTCGGGCGCGGAGAGATCGAACACGGTCATGAGCGGCGCGCGCTCGGACGCAAAGGCGATGACCTCGTCGTTCTGGAACCAGAAGCAAGGGCGGATGCCCGACGGATCGCGGGCGACGAAGGCGTCGCCGTTGCCGATCATGCCGCAGAGCGTGTAGCCGCCGTCCCACTTCTGGGCGGCGCGGGTGAGCACGCGGGCCGGGTTGAGGTCGTCACTGATGTGCCGGGAAATCTCGGCGCCCGGCATGCCCTGGGAGCGGAGCTGGCGGAAGAGGTCCTCGTGCTCCTCGTCGAGGTAGAAACCAATCTTCTCCAGGATCGCCTGGGTGTCCGTCGCGTAGATCGGATGCTGGCCCATCTCGGTGAGGGTCTCGTTCAGCTCGGCGGTGTTGGTGAGGTTGAAATTACCGCACAGCGCGAGGTTGCGCGTCGGCCACGGGCTGCGCCGGAAGAAGGGATGGCAGGAGCTGATGTTGTAACCACCGCTGGTGCCGTAGCGCAGGTGGCCGAGGAGGAGCTCGCCGCCGAAGTCGAAGTTGCGCTTCACCGTCTCGGGGAACTCCGGGTGGATGACCCCGGTGGCCACGTGGTCGTTGTACTGGCCGAGCAGGGTCTTGAAGATCTTGTCGAGCGGGTTGGTCTTCACGCTCCGCTCCCGGAACATGTACGCCTCGCCCGGCGGCATGTTGAGCTTCACGCTGGCGACACCCGCGCCGTCCTGGCCGCGGTTGTGCTGCTTTTCCATCAGGAGCAGAAGCTTGGTGAAGCCCCAGAGCGGGGTGCCGTACTTTTCCTGGAAATGCGCCAGGGGCTTGAGCAGGCGCACCATCGCAACGCCGCATTCGTGGGTGATCCGGTCGCTCATGGGTCAGGCTCGGCCGCCGGGCCCTGCGCTACCCCCGCGCAGACCCTGCCTCGGGTCCTGGCCGGCGGGATTAGGGAGTGGGCGAATCACGGCAATGAAGGCGCCCAATCACGATCAGGCCCTTGGATTGGTCAAGGGGCTTCGTGAAATCTTCTCGGGGATTGGCGGTTGGGGCTCGGGCCACCATGGGCCCTCTCAACCCTATCGGGCCTATGATCGCCCCAACCCACGCCCCACCCTTGACCTGCTCGCTGGCTCTGGAACCATCAAAAACCTGACACCCATGCTGACCCTCCGCGGCTCCCCCGCCCTCTCCTCATTCCGACTCGGGAAACTGCTCGCGGACCTTGTCGCGGCGGGGCTGCCGGTTCAGGCGGTCAGCGCCGAGTTTCATCACCTGGTGGATTTGGGCGAAGCCCCGACACTCAACGCCGCCGAGCAATCGGTCCTTGAGAAGCTTCTCACCTACGGCCCCAGCCGTCACGCCGCAGCCGTGCATGGCCTCGTCCAAGTGGTCGCACCGCGGCCCGGCACGATCTCCCCGTGGTCCTCAAAGGCCACCGACATCGCCCACACCTGCGGCCTCGCGCAGATCAAGCGCATCGAGCGGGTCGTGGTGTTCACCGTCGCCCTGGGCGACGGTGATCTGAAGGCTCAAATTTCAGATCTCCCATCCGAGCAACGAGCGCAGCTCACGGCTCAGCTGCATGACCGCATGACCCAGGTCGTGTTCGGCGACCTCGCAGACTGCAGCCTCCTCTTCCAGCACCAGCCGCCGCGCCCGGTGACGACCATCCACCTGCTCGGCCAGGGCCGGACCGCCCTCGAGGCCGCGAACACCACGCTCGGGCTCGCGCTTGCCAAGGACGAGATCGACTACCTCGTCGACGCCTTCACCAAGCTCGAACGGAACCCGACCGACGTGGAACTGATGATGTTCGCGCAGGCCAACTCGGAGCACTGCCGCCACAAGATCTTCAACGCCACCTGGGAAATCGACGGGGCCAAGCGGGCCAAGTCGCTGTTCCAGATGATCAAGAACACCTACGAGCTGCACCACGACGGCATCCTGTCCGCCTACAAGGACAACGCCGCCGTGCTCACCGGCACCCCCGGCGGGCGCTTCTTCGTCGATCCCCGCACCCATGAGTACGGCGCGACGCAGGAAGACATCCATATCCTCTGCAAGGTGGAGACCCACAACCACCCCACCGCCATCTCGCCCTTCCCCGGCGCCGCCACCGGCTCGGGCGGCGAGATCCGCGACGAGGGCGCCACCGGACGCGGCGCCAAGCCCAAGGCCGGCCTCGTCGGCTTCACCGTTTCCAACCTGCACCTGCCCGGCGCCGGCGAGCCGTGGGAAAAGGACCACGGCAAGCCGGGCCGCATCGTCTCCGCGCTCGACATCATGCTCGACGGCCCGCTCGGCGGCGCCGCCTTCAACAACGAGTTCGGCCGCCCCGCCATCAACGGCTACTTCCGCACCTATGAGGCGGAGGTGCCGGCCGCCGCGATCCAGCGTTCCGCCGACGCCAAGGCAGGAACCCAGGACTCCAAGACCAGCGGTCACGCCACCGAGCTCCGCGGCTACCACAAGCCGATCATGATCGCCGGCGGCCTCGGCAACATCCGCGCCGGACATGTGCAAAAGGGGAAGATCAACCCCGGCGACAAACTCGTCGTCCTCGGCGGGCCCGCCATGCTCATCGGCCTCGGCGGCGGCGCCGCCAGCTCGATGTCCAGCGGACACGGGAGCGAGGACCTCGATTTCGCCAGCGTCCAGCGCGACAACGCCGAGATGGAACGCCGCTGCCAGGAGGTCATCGACCGCTGCTGGGCCCTCGGGACCGACAACCCTATCTCCTTCATCCACGACGTCGGCGCCGGCGGCGTGTCCAACGCCCTGCCCGAGCTCGTCAACGACGGCGGCCGCGGCGGCAGTTTCGACCTGCGCCAGCTGCCGAACGACGAGCCCGGCATGTCCCCGCTCGAGATCTGGTGCAACGAGTCGCAGGAACGCTACGTCCTCGCCGTCCCCGCCGACCGCATCGAGCTCTTTGCGCAATTGTGCGCCCGCGAGCGCGCCCCCTTCGCCGTCGTCGGCGAGGCCACCGAGCAGAAAGACCTCGTCGTTGCCGACCCGCACTTCGCCAACACCCCGATCAACCTTCCGCTCGAGGTCCTCTTCGGCAAACCCCCACGGATGCACCGTCAGGAGTGGACGCACGACCGGGCGCTCCGCTCCCTCCAGCTCGGCGACCTCACCCTCACCGAGGCCGTGCGCCGCGTGCTCGTCCACCCGACCGTCGCCGACAAGACCTTCCTCATCGCCATCGGGGACCGCACCCTCGGCGGCCTGATCGCCCGCGACCAGATGGTCGGTCCGTGGCAGGTGCCCGTCGCCGATTGCGCCGTCACCGCCGCCACCTTCGACGTCTACACCGGCGAGGCCATGGCCATGGGCGAGCG
>CAIYFD010000022.1 GCA_903925425.1 uncultured Opitutia bacterium
CCGCCTCAGCCCTACCTATGATCGACGAAGGCGCCGCGGCCTACTTCAGCAGCATTTCCTTCACCGAGCGTCCGGCCGGGATCATCGGCAGGACGTGCTCGGTGTAGGGAACAATGACGTCGAGGACGTACGGGCCGTCGTGCGCGAGCATCTCGGCGATGGCTTCGCGGAGCTCGCTCTTCTTGATGACGCGGCGTCCCTTGACGCCGTAGCCCTCGGCGATCTTCACGAAATCCGGATAGAGGGCGCCGGGATTGTCCGGGCTGCCGACGTTGTTCTGGTCGCCGAGGATGGTGTTGCCGCGGACGCTGCCGTAGAAGCGGTCCTCCCACTGCACGACCATGCCGAGGTGCTGGTTGTTCAGGATCATCGCCTTGGCCGCGATCTTCTCGATGTGCGCGGTGGCGAGCTCCTGAATGTTCATCGCGAACGAGCCGTCGCCGTCGATGTCGATGACCTCCAGGTCGGGTCGGGCCACCTTGGCGCCGATCGCGGCGGGATAACCGAAGCCCATGGCGCCGAGGCCGAGCGAGCTGAGGTAACGGCGTGGCTCCTGAAATTGGTAGAACTGGGCGGCCCACATCTGGTGCTGGCCCACGCCGGTTGTGATGATGGCATTGCCCTTGGTCAGCTCGTAGAGGGTCTGCACGGCCTCCTGCGGCATGATGTGCTTGCTCTTCTCATAGGAGAAAGGGTGGTCCTTCTTCCACGTCGCGAGCTGCTGGTGCCACGGCTTGGTATCGGGCGGGGTGAACTTGTGGACGGCGAGGAGCTCGTTGAGGCGGCCGAGGGCATGGCGCACGTCGCCCGTGATGGGCATGAGCACGCGCTTGTTCTTGTTGTGCTCGGAGGCGTCCACGTCGATGTGGACGATCTTGGCTCCGCTCGCGAACTTGCTCGTGTCGCCGGTGATGCGGTCGTCGAAGCGGACTCCGACACCGATCAGCAGGTCGCACTGGTCCACCGCCCAGTTGCCGTAGGCGGAACCGTGCATGCCGAACCAGCGGAGCGAGAGCTCATGGCCCTCGGGGAAACCACCCAGCCCCATCAGGGTGGTGGCGACGGCGATGTTGGTCTTTTCGGCAAAGGCCTTCAGTTCCTTGCTGGCCTCGGCTGAGATGATGCCGCCGCCGGCGTAAATCACGGGCCGCTTGGCCTCGGCGAGGAGGGGGATGAGTGCCTTGAGCTGCTCATCGCTGGCGTGGCACTCGGCCGTGATCGTGGGATTGCGGAACTCGACCGTGGTCGGGAACACCGGCTGGAGCTTGGCCTGCTGCACGTCCTTCGGGATATCGATCACCACGGGGCCGGGTCGGCCAGACTTCGCGAGGTGGAAGGCCTCCTTGAAGACGCGGGGCAGATCCTTGGCGTCGAGCACGAGGTAGGAGTGCTTCACGACCGGCAGGGTCATGCCGTAGAAATCCGTCTCCTGAAACGCCATCTTGCCGATGTACTTCGAGAAAACCTGGCCGGTGATGGCCACCATGGGTACGGAATCCATGTAAGCGTCGGCAATCGCCGACATCAGGTTGGTTGCGCCGGGGCCGCTGGTGGCCATGCACACGCCCACTTGGCCGGAGGCCCGGGAGTAGGACTCCGCGGCGAAGGACCCGCCCTGCTCGTGGCGGGGCAGGATCACCCGGATCTTGTCGGTGCGGGCCAGCGCCTGGTGGAGCTCTTGGGAGGCGCCGCCGGGGTAGGCGAAAATGACATCCACGCCTTCGCGGATCAGGCACTCGACGACGCAGTCGGCGCCCTTCATTTCGCGGCCGATCTCGGCCTTGGGAAACACGGCGGGAGAGGTGCGGGCTTTTTTCATGGGCGGTGGTCTCTGGGAGAGCCGGATATAAAAAGCGCCCGGGATACTGGGTGGCAAGCCTGCGGAAACGAAGGGCAGAAGGGGGGCGGCAGAGGTCGGACTGGAAGTTGGGAGCCAGAAGGCGGGATCGAGGCTAGGGTGGGCTCTTCCTAGCCCGCTGCGCTTGATTCTCGCGGGCTGGCACCCGGCCCGTTGGGGAATCCTGCCCTACCGTGAAGCCAGCCAGTGTTTTCGGATTGGCGCACCAGCCGTCCCGCCGGCAGGGTGGCGCCATGCTCAAGCTTCTCTTCATTGGCGACATCGTCGGCCGGCCTGGTCGGGACATCCTGGCGGAGAAGCTGCCCCGGCTGCGGACAGAGCTGGGTTTGGACTTTGTGGTCGCCAATGCCGAGAACTGCGCCTCCGGGGCCGGGATCACCGGGTCCCTGGCGACCTCAATCCTCGGCAATGGCGTGGATGCGATCACCCTCGGCGACCATGTCTGGGACCAGCGTGGCTGGGAAACTGAGATCACCCAGATGGACCGCGTCTGCCGGCCGGCAAACCTACCGGCGTCCTGCCCGGGGCTGGACCACGTGGTGATCACCAAGCGCGGTTTCCGGGTAGCGGTTTTTACGGTCTTGGGGCGCCAATATCTGAACCTCAAGGCGGAGTGTCCCTTTCTCTGTGCCGACCGCATGGTCGAGAAACTCAAGGGTCAGGCCGATGCGATCCTCGTCGAGGTCCATGCCGAGGCGACCTCGGAGAAGCAGGCGCTGGGCTGGTATCTGGACGGGCGGGTGACGGCGGTGCTCGGGACCCATACGCATGTGCCGACAGCCGATGCCACCGTGCTCCCGAAAGGGACGGCGTTCATGTGCGACGTCGGCATGACCGGCCCGTATGCGAGCGTGCTGGGCCGCGAGGTGAGCCCGGTGATTTCGCGTTTTCTCGACGGCATGCCGAAGCGCTTTGAGGTGGCTGAGGGGGATGTCCGCATCTCCGCGGCCCTGGTCGAGATCGAGCCCGCGATGGCCCGGGCGACAAAGATCGAACTGGTGACCGTGCGGCGGGGGTAGGGCCGGAAGGCGGATGGCAGAGGACAGACGGCGGACGCCTGCAACCCGGTAGGGCGGGTCACTCCGTGACCGCCGCGATTAATAAGTCGGTGTCGGCTTGGGTCGGCCGACCTGCATCCGATTTTGATCTACGGCGGCGACGGAGTCGCACGCCCTACCGGTCTGTCCTCCGCCCTCTGTCCTCCGTCCTCCGGCCGCGCTTCTCAGCGCGCGGCCACCGGCTCGTTATACACGCCCAGCTTGCGGAAACGGTCGTAACGCGCCGAAATCACGCTGTTTTCGTCCTGCCCGCGCAGATCGTTGAGATGTTTCTGCAGCGAGTAGCGCAGGGCCTCGGCGGCTTGGGCCGGGTTGTGGTGGGCGCCGCCGAACGGCTCGGCGATCACCTCGTCCACGACGCCAAGCGTCTCGAGGGTCTCGGCATTGAGCTTGAGCGCGGAGGCGGCCTTGGCGGCGGCTCCGGCGTCCTTCCAGAGAATGGCAGCGCAGCCCTCCGGGGAGATCACGGAATAGTAGCTGTTTTCGAAGATCAGGACGCGGTTGGTGACACCGATGCCGAGCGCGCCGCCGGAGCCGCCTTCTCCGATGACGACGGAGATTGAGGGCACCCGGAGCATGGCGAACTCGCGGAGGTTGACCGCGATCGCCTCGGCGACGTGGCGCTCCTCGGAACCGATTCCGGGATAGGCTCCCGGGGTGTCGATGAAAGTGATGAGGGGCAGGTGGAACCGCTCGGCCATCTTGGCGAGGCGCAGGGCCTTCCGGTAACCCTCGGGCTGCGGCATGCCGAAGTTGCGGGAGATCTTTTCCTTGGTTTCCCGGCCTTTCTGCTGGGCGACGATCATGACTGCCTCGCCGCCGAAGAAGGCGGTGCCGCCGATCAGGGCTCGGTCGTCATTGTACTGGCGGTCGCCATGCAGCTCCTGGAAACCCTCGAAGATCATCCCGATGTAGTCCAAGGCGTAGGGCCGGCGGGGGTGGCGGGCGATCTGGACCCGCTGCCAAGGGGTCAGGTTGGAGTAGATCTCACGCTTGGCCGCCTCGATCTTCTTCTCGATCGCGGAGATCTGCTCGGAAAGGTTCACGTTCGACTCCAGCGACTGCTGGCGCAGTTCGTCGAGATTCCGGGTCAGCTCGCGGAGCGGCTTCTCGAACTCAAGGACATAGGCGGTCTTTTCCATGGCGAAAGGTTAGGTGGGGCCCGAACGGGCTGTCAATTGGCGGCCGGTTTGGCCGGGGGTGGAGTTTTTAACTCCTCCTTCCAGCTCTCCATCCGGGCCTGGGCACCGAAGTGCTCGGCGCGGGGTTTGTCCCCCAGCTCCATCCAGATGCGCGACAGGGTGGTGTTGATGAAAAGATCGCCGGGGCGCAGGCGGTGCGCCTGTTCGGCCGCCGCCAGCGCCGGTTGGAGCCGGCGCAGGGAAAAATTGATCTCGGCGCAGGCGTGCCAGGCCTCGAATGAATCGGGCGCGGCCGCCGTCGCGCGTGCGAGCTTGGCGAGCGCCCCCTCGGCGTCGCCCGTGGCGAAATCAAAGGAGGCGTCGTCGATGAGAGTTTGGATGTCTTCGGCCATGGGCTGGCCGCGACCTTGGTCGGCCCGGGGGACGAAGGGAAGCCCGGGGTAGGGCGGGTTATTCCTAACCCGCGCTGCTGGTTATTTCTTCAGGACGGACTCGACGGCGATCGTGATCGTCACGTCGTCACCGAGCATGGTGCCCAGAATGGCCGGCCCCGTGAGGTCGAAGTCCGCCTTCTTGACCGTGGTGGTCGCTTCCCAGCCGGAAAGCTGTGCGCCTTGGGAGCCAGGCCCGAAGCCGAGCAGGGTGGTCTTCAGGACGACGCGTTTCATGATGCCTTTGATCGTGAGGTCACCGGTGATGTCGAAGGCGTCTTCCCCGGTCTTCTTCCAGGAGGTGCTGGTAAAGGTCATGGCCGGGTACTTTTCGGCATTGAAGAAGTCGGGCGACTTGAGGTGGGTGTCACGGTCGGGGTCCGCCGTGGAGATGCTCGCGATCTCAATTTTTGCGGTGACGGAGCTCTTCTCGAGGTTGGCGCGGTCGACGGTGATCGTGCCGGAGAACTTGGTGAACTTGCCCTGGACTTTGCTGACGAAATGGCGGATCGAAAAACCGACCGAGGAATGCACCGGGTCGATCGCATAGGTCTCGGTGGCGGCGCGCGCGGTGCCGAGGGTCAGCACCGCGCTGGCGGCGGTCGCGAGGAAGATTTTGGTCAAGCGATGGACGAAGGAGGAGGGAAGCATGTGGAGTGTGATGGGAACCACCGCCGAAAATTCCCGGCGTGGGATTGGCAAATGCACGAATGTAACAGGAATATCTCCAAGCCGGTTTTGCCACAGAGGCACAGAGCTCACAGAGCCCGACCTGCGTCTCTTTTAACCACTGATTTTACGGATCGAAACGGGTTGGGATACAACGAGGCATGGGCTCGGTGAGCCCTGCCTCTGTGGCAAAAAAATCCGGGAAACGGTCCCTCAGGCCTTGGCTGCAGGGGCCTGGTAACCGAACAGGCCGCGGGCCTTGATCGCGTCGGCGACCTGGGTCGGGACCATGTCCTGCCAGGTCATGTCGTTGTCCTTGATCCGGCGGAGCACGTCGCGGGAGTTGATGCCGAGGATGTCCTGGTCAAAGCCGACGATGCTGTCGATGTAGTCGTTCTCGACGAGATGGGCGTAGAGATTCTGGAGATTGGCGGGAACGTGGACGTTGCGGGCGTTGATGAGCACGTTGGCGGAGAAGGCATGGCCGCCCCCGGAGACCGTGGTGGGGACCTCCCCGCTGGCGGCAGCGAGGTAACGCTCAAACGCGTCCTTCCGCATCGGGTAGATATAGAGCTTTACGCTGTGGCGGAAAAGCCGGCCGAAGGACTCAAGGATGCCGCCCTCAAGGTTCTCGTAGTACTTCTCGTTGAAGATCTCGATGAGGTTGTTGATGCCCATCGCGACGCCGATCATCTCCTTGGTGTAGCGGCGGAAATAGGAGCTGAGCCGGTAGTACTCCGGGTAGTTCGAGATCAGCACCGTGAAGCCGATGTCGCCGAGGATGTCGACGCGCGCCAGGAAATCGCGCGCATCCAGTTCCCCCGCGGCGAGCAGGTTGTTCATCGTGATCTCCATGAGCACGACGACGTCCTTCCCCTTCACCGCCGGCTCCTGAATGAACTGCGCGGTGGCGCAATTGAGCATGTCGACGTTGACGTGGGTCACGGGGCGGAAACTGCCGCGCTCGACGAGGATGGCCTTCTTGTAGAGCACTTCGGACGGCTGGAGGACGTCGCACTTAGGGCCGAACATGACCGCGTTGGTCAGGCCGCAGTTGACCAGCTGGAGCGACATCAGCCGGTTGTCGACGTCGGCGAAGGCCGGGCCGCTGAACTTCAGCATGTCGACCTCGATCCGGTCGACGGTGAGGTTGTCCAGCAGCGACTCGATGAGCTTGCGCGGGTCCTTATGGTAATAGCAGGCGCCGTAGATCAGGTTGACGCCGACGATGCCGAGGGCCTGCTGCTGCAGGACGTTCTCCTTGTCCCACATGCGGACGTGCAGCACGATGTCGCTCGACGGGCCGTTCGGCTCGGTTTGGAAGCGGATGCCCATCCAGCCGTGGGCCTCGTTGGTGCCCTTGAAGTTCCGGGCGGAGACGGTGTCGGCGTAAACAAAGAACGTCGTGCGGTCACCGCGCTGGGTCTGGAGCCGCTCGAGCAGGAGCTTGTACTCGTGGTCGAGCATGAGCGAGAGGCGCTCGTGCGACACGTACCGCGGCGCCTTCCCGTAGATGGCGTCGCTGAAGGTCATGTCGTAGGCCGAGATCGTCTTCGCGATCGTCCCCGAGGCCCCACCCACCTGGAAAAACACCCGCGCCACCTCCTGGCCGGCCCCGATCTCGGCAAACGTACCGTAGCGCGGCTCATCAAGGTTGATGGTCAGCGCTTTCCGGTTGGTGGTGAGCAGTTCTTTTTGGTCGCTCATGGGCAAAGGTGTTCTTCGACCCGGAGGGAAACTAAGTTAAGGGGATTGTCGATCGTGCATGGCGCGGCCGGAGCCGGCTGAAGCTGGCTTCATGGCGGCATGGAATTCGCAGAAGGGCGCTTTTCACTGGCTGAACGGCGGCGGACGCCTAGCCTGCCGGCGCCATGAAGAATTTTTGGACCTCGATGCTCGGCAGCCTGACCGCGATGGTGATTTTTGCGGCCGGGGCCGTCGTGGTGGTGCTCGGGTTGATCGGCATCGCCGTGGCGGTGAGCGGCGGCGAGCGCGAGCCCACCTTCGCCCAGGGTTCCTACCTGGTCTTCGACCTCTCGACCGCGATCAAGGACGCTCCGGCCAGCCTCGACCTGGGCTCGTTTTCGTTGGGCGGACTTCCGAAGTCCATCCAGCTGCAGACGGTGACCCGGGCACTCCGGCTCGCGGCGGGCGACAACCGGATCGCCGGTGTGCTCATCAAGGGCAGCCTGGGCGCGTCCGGCTCGGCGGCCTCGGGTTTTGCCACGCTGCGCGAGGTGCGGAACGCGCTGGCGACCTTCCGGGCCGCCGGCAAGCCGGTGCGGGCCTACCTGACCAACGCGGGCACGGGTGACTACTACCTGGCCTCGGTGGGCAGCGACGTGATCCTGGATCCCTTCGGCGTGCTGGAGATTCCCGGCTTGGCCAGCGAGCCGATGTTTTTTGCCAAGGCCTTCGAGAAGTACGGCGTGGGTGTCCAGGTGACGCGGGTGGGGAAGTACAAGTCGGCGGTCGAGCCGTATACCCGCTCGGAGATGAGCCCGGAGAGCCGGGAGCAGCTCCAGAAACTGCTCGGCGATGTCTGGGCGGATGTCATCGACCAGGTCGCCACGAGCCGGAAGATCACGCCGGAGCAGCTGCAGGCGGTCGTGGATGCCGAAGGGATGATGCAGCCGGCCAAGGCGAAGGAAGCGAAGCTGATCGACCGCTCGGCCTACGTGGACGAGGTCATCGCCGACCTGATCAAGGAGACCGGCCCGGCCGCGGGCAGTCGCAAGACTTTCAAGCAGATCGATCTCGCCGAGTATGCGAAGATCGTTACCGGCCCGGATGGTCCCGGCGGCGCCGCGCAGGCCAACGGCGGCAGTGCCTCGAGCCGGGGCAAGATCGCGGTGGTCTACGCCGAGGGTGAGATCGTCGACGGCGACGGCGGCCCCGGCGAGATCGGCGGGGCGCGTTACGCCCGCGAGATCCGCCAGCTGCGGCAGGACACCTCGGTGAAGGCGATCGTGCTCCGCATTAACAGCCCGGGCGGCAGCGCCACGGCCTCCGAGGCGATCCAGCGTGAGCTGCGCCTCGCCCGCGCGGCGAAACCGGTGATTGTCTCGATGGGCGACTATGCGGCCTCGGGCGGCTATTGGATCGCGGCCTATGGCGACCGGATTTTTGCGCAGCCCTCCACGATCACGGGATCAATCGGGGTGTTTGGCGTGCAGTTCGATATCGAGAAACTGGCGAAGGATTTTGGCCTCACCTTCGACCGGGTGAAGACCGGCCAGTTTGCCGATGCCTCGACGATCTCGCGGGCCAAGACCCCGGCCGAACTCGCGATGGTGCAGAAGCTGGTCGACTGGATCTACGGCGAGTTCATCCGCAAGGTCGCTGAAGGCCGCAAACTGCCGGCCGCGACGGTCGAGGAGATCGCGCAGGGACGGGTCTGGTCGGGCACCGAGGCGAAGAAGCTCGGCCTGGTGGACGAGCTCGGCGGCCTCGGCGCAGCACTCTCCTACACGGCGAACAAGGTGGGCCTCGGCGCGAACTACGAGATTCAGGAATATCCGGTGAAGAACGAGTTTTCCGAAGTGCTGCAGCAAATGCTCGATCAATTGACGCCGTCGGGCGCCCGGAGCGCGCAGGCGCCGCAGGCGGCCCTCGTGCAGGGCGTGCAAAAGGAACTCAAGGTGCTTGAGACCCTCAATGACCCGCAGGGCATTTACGCCCGGCTTCCCTTCGGCCTGCGCATCCGTTGAATCGGCGCCACTCCCTTTCCATGAACCAAACCCACCGTCTTTCCCGGGACTGCCCGGCCACCATGATCCCGGCCGGAACCGCCGTGCAATTGCCCGCCGGGTCCGAGGTGACGGTCATGCAGGCCCTCGGTGGCAGTGTCACGGTGCGGGCGGCCGACGGCCTGTACCGTATCGCTGGGTCCGACGCCGGCGCGATCGAGGGTTATGTGCTGGCGGTGGCGGCTGAGGCGGTGGCGGCCCCGGCCGGCGAATTCAGCGAGGCGACCGTGTGGGAGGCATTGCGGGCAGTGTTTGATCCGGAGATCCCGGTGAACATCGTCGATCTCGGTCTGGTCTACGATTTAGCCGTGGAGCCGGACGGGGCCGGCCGCAACGCGATTGAAATCAAGATGACTCTGACCGCGCCCGGCTGCGGCATGGGCCCGGTGATCGCCGAGGATGCCCGCCAAAAAGTCGCGGCCCTCCCCGGCGTGGCCGCCGCCAAGGTGCACATCGTCTGGGATCCAATCTGGACCCCGCACATGATCTCCGAGGCCGGCCGCCGGAAGCTGGGTCTGGAGTAGATCGAGGGTTGGGCTGGCGCGGTGAGTCAGCCGTGATTGTCTCCGGATGTTTTGCCACAGAGGCCCAGAGCTCACAGAGCCCGAGCCTCGTCGATTATTCGGCGGGATCCGTCGGGGATCCGACGGGGCGGGATCCGACGGCGGGGATCCGACGGGGTCGGGACGCTAACTGTTAAAAACCGGGAGCGCTCTGCGCTGAGTGATCGGCGTGGGCTGTGCCGTGGTTCGATCGCCAGCGGCAAAGGTGTATTCTGGCCGAACTGGCTTTGCCCAAGTTCAGTTCGCGCGCCAGCCAAGCGTGGTTTGCCCCGCATGTTTGTCGGAGTTCCGCCGCGAGGCCTATCTTCCAATCGGCTCCCTTGCGCGCGACCATCAAGTCTTCTCGGGTGCGCCCGATCCGCCGCAGGGAGGCCTCCAACGCCTGCCGCCATCGTTCCGCCCGGATCGCATCGCGTTCAGCACCGCAGGGTGGCTCGGCCGCGCCTTCCTGCCGGAAACTTGTGGCGATGTCCTGCTTCCAATCCTTGTCCCCGATCGCCCAAGCCCGGTCCATGGCGTCGAAGCCCTCCTGTTTTTGCCGGGCCGGATCGGCTGTCAGGTCCGCCAGCAACCGACCGTAGGCCTGCCAGCCCCCGGCGTCGTCCGTGAGCGGCACCTCGCGCAGCCAGTCGGCACAGGACAACGCCTTCGGGCGCGGCTCGCGCAGGAAGTGCCCTAGGCTGCCCTGGCGATAGTCGGGCAGGCCGGCGAAGTCGGTGAGCTTGGCCCGCACAGGATTGAGGTGGATGTAATTCACGACGCGCAAGAGCGAGGGACCGGGCTGGATCAGGCCCGCATGATATCGGCCCTGGAAAACGTGTCCGCGTTCCTTCCTGAAACGGTTGAACCGGGTGGCATAGGTGCAGTTCAGCCAGTGGACGCTTTCCGCTAGGTTTGCCTCCGGTGTCTCCACCGCTAGGTGGAAGTGGTTGCTCATGATCACGAAGGCATGGAGCCGCCAGTGGTGCAGGTCTACGGCCTCGAACAGGCACTTTTCGAAGGCGTCGGCCGCCCCGGGGCTCCCAAAGATCGGCGCGCGGTAGTTGCCGCGGTTGATGACGTGGTAGATCGCGTGGGAGAAGTGTAGGCGCAGTGCTCGGGGCATACCCTGCAGAACGTAATTCCGTGGGCCAATCTTTCACCCAATCGGTGTGGGGCTGTGGAAAACCGGGAAATTTTTAACGATTAGCGTCCCGACCCCGTTGGGTCGGTCCCCTATCCCGCGATTGACGGCCCGGGTCGTTCTGGCACGGTCTGCTGCTCACGTGGATTGTTGGAGATCAGAGGTCAGACTTCAGAAGGCAGAAGTTCAAAAGTGGTAGTCAGACACAAGTTTGGCTCGATCCTGCATCTGATATCCGATCTCCGGGCTCTGACGTTAGATAGCCGACTTCTGAAATCTGTCTTCGCTTTCCCGCATGTCGTCCAGCACCCCATACGCGACCTCGTCCTCGACGTTCCGGCAGCACCTGATCCGGGCGGTGGTCCTGCTCACGGTTTACACGGTCATCATTTCGCTGTGTCGCTTTCTGGCCTACGAGCTGAGGTTCGACTTCATCGTGCCACGGGAGTTCCAGGAGGAGCGGCTGTGGTCCAACGCCTTCAATCTGGCGGTCAAACTGGCCTTCCTGCTGCTCTTCGGCCAGTTCCGAGCCCTGCTGTCGTTCTTCAGCCTGCCTGACCTGGTGCGCATCGCCGGTGCGGTTTACTTGGCGAACCTGACGACTTTTCTGGAGCGCTACGTGCTCGCAACGAACAACATGACGCCGCGCGGCGTGGTGCTGACCGACTTCGTCCTCTGCGTGGGTGCGCTGAGCAGCCTCCGGCTGGGACTGCGGATCATCCGCGAACGCACGTCGCCCCACCGGAACCAGGAGCAAGGCCCCCAGCAGCGCATTGCCATCGTGGGCGCGGGTGACGCCGGCGCGACGCTGGCCAAGGAGTTCATCAATTCGCCCTCGCGCGGGTTTCGCCCCGTGGCGTTCTTCGACGACGATCATGCCAAGCACGGCAACCAGATCCACGGTGTGCCGGTGATCGGGCGGGTGGAGAGTATCGACCAGCTCAAGGGCCGGGCCGAGCTCGCCAAAGTGGTCATCGCCATGCCCTCGGCCTCGGGCAAACGCATCCGGGAGATCGTACAGCTCCTGACCGCGCGCGGCATCAAGGTGGAGACCCTGCCGAGCATGGAGGAGCTCGCCTCGGGCCGCGTGCGCGCGAGTCGCATCCGCCCGGTCGAGGTGCAGGACGTGCTCGGCCGCGAGGCCGTCAATCTCGACGCCAAGGGCATCCGCCAGCTCGTGGCGGGTCAGGTCGTTATGGTGACCGGCGCCGGCGGCAGTATCGGCTGTGAACTGTGCCGGCAGATCTCGGCCCTCACGCCCGCGCGCCTGCTGATGGTGGAACAATCCGAGCCCAGCCTGTTCCTGATCGAACAGGAGCTCAACGAGCTCGGCCTCGGCGCCACCGCCGTGCCGCTCGTGGCCGACATCCTCGACGGCCCGCGGATGGACTACATCTTCGATCGCTACCGGCCGGAGATCATCTTCCACGCCGCGGCGCACAAGCATGTGTACCTGATGGAGCGCCAGCCCTCGGAGGCGATCCGCAACAATGTCTTTGGCACCTGCCAGCTCGCGCGCCGCGCGGCCGACCGCGGCGTGGCCGCGTTTGTCTTCATCTCCACCGACAAGGCGATCAACCCGACGAGCGTGATGGGTGCGACGAAGCGCTTGGCGGAGATCCGGATGATGGCTATCGCCGAGCAGGGCGCGGTGACGCCAGCATCCGGATCTCCGCCGGTTATTGGTATGGGGTTATCGGTTATTGGGTCGTCGAGCCCGGAAAACCAACAACCGGTAACCAGTAACCAAGAACGAACTTCGTCCGCACCGCGGACGAAGTTCATGGCGGTGCGATTCGGAAATGTGCTCGGCTCTTCCGGCAGCGTGATCCCGATCTTCAAGCGGCAGATCGCCAACGGGGGACCGGTAACGGTGACGCATCCCGAGGTGACGCGCTACTTCATGACCATCCCGGAAGCGGTCGGGCTCGTGCTGCAGGCGAGCGTGCTGGGGCAGGGCGGGGAGATCTTCGTGCTCGATATGGGCCAGCCGGTGAAGATCGCCGACCTGGCGAAGCAGATGATCGAGCTGAGCGGCTTAGTGCCGGGCGACGACATCGAGATCGTTTTTACGGGACTGAAACCGGGCAAAAAACTCTACGAGGAGCTGCAGCACCGCAACGAGCGCCACACGCCGACGGAGCACCCGCGGATCATGCGTTTCACGAGTCCGGTGGTGCATGACGGCGCGGGGATGCGGGAACTGGAGCAATGTCTCCACCAGCTCGAACCGAACGAACTGAAGAAACTCCTCGCGGGGAAGGTGGACGATTATACGCCGTTTTTTGATTAGGAATTCCCGAGGTTTTGACCGCGGATCTAACGGATAAAACCGGATTGGGATTCGAACTTCGGATGGTTTTGCCACAGAGGCACCGAGCTCACAGAGCCCAAGCCTCGTTGTTTTTTGGTATGGGATCGGAACCCCAAGCATCAGTCCTCTGTAGGCTCTGTGCCTCTGTGGCAAAACATCCGAAATGATCGGAAATTTGACACCTAGGTAACGCGCAGCCCACCTACCACCATGCCCGACGCTACCATCCTGCTCGTTGACAACGGCTCGCTTGAGCCGGCGGCTACGCTTGGGTTGAGGGCGATCGCGGCGGCGCTGTCCGCGCGGACGGGCCGGGTGGTCGAGCCGATTTCCCTGCTGCATTCCAGCGCGGTGCCGGCGGAGTCGCTCGGCGGTATCCCGGCGGAGATCCTCGAGCCGGCCTTGGAGCAACGCCTCGTGGCCGGCGCCCGGGAGTTCGTGATTGTGCCGCTGTTCCTCGGTCCGAGCGGGGCGCTGACCGATTACCTGCCGAAGCGTTTGGCCCGGTTAAAAACGAAGTGGCCCGATCTGGTGGTGCGCCTTGCTCCGCCGGTGGGCGGCGAGGGCGCGTGCGATCCGCGGGTCTTGGATATGATCGAGGAGGGTGTGCGCGGCTGTTTGGTCCCGGGAGAGCGCCCGGCATTGGCGCTGGTCGATCACGGGAGTCCCGCGCGGGCGGTGACGGCCCTGCGCGACGCGGTCGCCGCGGCGCTGCGGGACCGGCTGGGCGACGCGGTGCGGGCGGCGCACGCGGCCTCGATGGAACGCCGGCCGGGGCCGGAATATGCCTTTGCGGATCCGCTGCTGGAGCACCTGCTCGATGTGCCGGGCTGCGATGCCGGGGTTGTGATCATTGCGATGTTCTTCCTGCTGCCGGGCCGCCACGCCGGTCCGACGGGTGACGTGGCGCAGATTGCCGCCGCCGCCCGCGCACGGCATCCCGGTCTGCGTACGGTGATGACGCCCCTGCTGGGGGCGCATCCGGGGTTGATCCCGATCCTGGCGGATCGGCTGGCCGAAGCGTTGACACCCAGCGCTGAGGGCGGATGGCAGACGACGGATGGCGGGTAGGGCTGGGCCGCCGTCCCATCCGGATCGCCGCGGTCGCCGCAGCGCGGCAGCCCTTCCTTTTCAGACCTTCGCGACCGTGACCTCTTGGCGTGCAGACTTCCGGGGTTCGTGGCGTGCCAAAGGTTTCGTCGCAGCCACGATTTTGGCTGGCCTCGCGCGGCGGGGTGCCGAGACACTACGCGCCGCATGAACCCCGTCATGTCGTATCTCCGCCGCCATCCGTGGTGGCTCGCGGCCTTGTTGCCCGCGGGCACCGCCTTGTTCTACGCGCTGTATACGCATCAGGTCTGGGAGGATTACTTCATCACCTTTCGCCACACGGAGAACTTCGTGAATGGTCGGGGGCTGGTTTATCAGCCGGGCGAGCGCGTGCACGGGTTCACCTCGGTGCTCAATACCCTCCTGCCGGCTCTGCCGTTTGCACTCACGCGCTCCTTTACGGTGACGATCTGGTGTTTCCGCCTTTGCTCGCTCGCGGTGCTGGTGGGCGGCCTCGCGGTGCTCTGGCGTGCGATGGCGGAGAAACTCGGCGCGGGCCGCTTCGAACTTTGGCTCGGGGCCGTGCTGGTGGCGACGTCGGTCAAGATCATCGCCTTCAGCGTAAACGGGCAGGAGTCGGGCCTGCTCGTCGGGTTCCTCGCGATGTCGCTCGGTTTTGCGCTCCGGCTCGAAGAGCCGCGCGGCTGGCTGCGCCTCGGTCTGGCGTGGGCGGGGCTGCTCTATACCCGACCCGACAGCCCGCTGTGCATCGCGGCCGTCGCCGTGATCGCGTGGCAGTCCGGCCCCGGTGAGCCGCGAGCCAAGCGGTGGCCCATCATCCAGGCCGGGGCGCTCGCGGTGGGGGCTTTCCTGCCTTGGGTGTTGATCGCGTGGTCCTACTACGGCTCACCCATCCCGCACACCGTGACGGCGAAGGCCGGCGACAGCTTTCTCGTGGCGAACAACATCATGGCGACGGCTTCGGCGATGTGCGCGCAGATCGTGGAGGCGTTCATCGACGTCTTTGGTCCGATCTATGGCATGGGTGACTGGCCGCAGCTGCTCGGGCTCGGGGCGCTGCTGGGCAGCGCGTTTGCCGCGGGCCTCTGGCTCTGGGTCCGGCCTTGGCGCGACCGTTTCGCCGGGCTCTGTTCGCTGAGCCTGTTCGGGCTGCTGCTCTATTTCATGTGGCTCAAGACGCAGCGCGACGCCTACCCGTGGTATTACGGCTCGGCCAGTTTGTTCGCGATCATCGTGGTGGGCCGGGTCGCGGGCGGACTTTGGGAAGGGCGGACCGCGTGGGCCCGGGGCGTGGCCCTCGCCGGCGGCGGCAGCCTGGTGCTGGTATCGGCGTGGATCTTCGCCCTCGCGAACCAGCATGCGCAACGCCAGCAGCTCGAGGTTGAGGACAACATCCGCAGGCCGATCGGACTCTGGCTCAAGGAACATGCCTCGCCGGGCGACTCTGTTTTCCTCGAGCCCATCGGCTACATCGGTTATTACTCGGGCCTGAAGATCCTCGACTACCCGGGCTTGGTCGCGCCCGAGGTCGTGAAGGCCCGGCATGAGACCCACGCCGGTTTCTCCGAGCTCCCGGTGGTCCTGAAGCCGACGTGGATCATCGCCCGTGAGGGCGAGCTCGAGCGTCTGCGCGCGGTCGAGGGGATCACCAACAACTACGGGGTTGCCCAAGTCTGGGACCACGCGGAGGAGCTGATGCGTAAATACGGGCCTTTCCCGGGCGGCAACGGGGTGCTTTTCGATGCCCGCTTCGTCGCCCTGAAGCGGAAACCGGATGCGAAATAAAACCCCGAGCTTTCGGATTTTTTAACCACGGATGACACGGATCACACGGATTGTTGTTCCGGAGCCCAAACCTCGGGATTGTTTGTTCGGAGTTCGAATTCTAATCCGTGAAATCCGTGGTCAATACTTCCGAGGTATCCGCCGATGACTTCCGCTCTTGAGGAACAGGTGATCCTCGTCGAGGCCGATGACCGGCCGACGGGGACGATGGGCAAGCTCGAGGCCCACCGGCGCGGCGCGCTGCACCGGGCGTTAAGCGTGTTTGGCTTTGATGCGCAGGGGCGGCTCCTCCTCCAGCAACGCGCCCCGGGAAAGTACCACAGCGGCGGGCTCTGGACGAACACCTGCTGCAGTCACCCGCGTCCCGGCGAGGACACCGCCGCGGCGGCCGGGCGGCGGCTCCGCGAGGAGATGGGGATGAATTTTCCGGTCACGCCCGCGTTCACGTTTCTCTATCGGGCTGATTTTCCCAACGGCCTGATCGAGCATGAACTCGACCACGTCTTCTTTGGCGTCTGCACCGGCGAGCCGCAGCCCGACCCGACCGAGGTGTCCGCGTGGCGTTATATCACGCTGCCCGACCTCGCCGCCGAGGCGGCCGCGCACCCGGAGCGTTTTACCGCCTGGCTGGCGATCTGTCTGCCGGAAGTGATCAGGCGGCGAGCCTGATCACTTCGGGTTTATTTGTTGTGGGTTAATGGTTGTTGGGGCGATGACCGGGGCATCCCGATAACCAATAACCGGCACCCAATAACGAGCGCCGATGTGGCGCTTTCCGGTTTGCGATGGGGTGGGTGGTGGCGCACGGTGACGAGACCCCCGCCGCTCCTTTCGCCCAACCCTGCTCCGGATCGCACATGAAAAGCCCCGCAATCCTGGCTCGCTGCGCCCTGCTGCTGGCCTTGGCGGCGCCCAACGCGCAGGTTCAGGCGCAGACGGCGACGGCGGCGCCGACCTACTCGCCGGAGAGCGTCGAGACCTACAAGAAGAAGATGGAATTCTACGAACCGACGGTCCTGCGCACGATCTTCCTCGATTTCGAGAAATCGAACTGGGAGTCGCAGCTAACTTCGTTTTACCACACGAACACCGACGTGAAGGCGAAGCTGACGGTCGACGGGAAGGTCTATCCGGAGGTGGGCGTCTCGTTCCGCGGCAGCTCGTCCTACCGGATGGTGCCGTATGGGCTCAAACATTCGCTGAGTCTGAAGATCGACGGGACCGACAAGGAGCAGCGGCTGCTCGGCTACCGTTCGGTCAAGCTGCTCAACGCGAGCCTGGATCCAACCTTCCTGCGGACCTACCTTTACCACTATGTCGCGCG